>CAVOCL010000008.1:0-16456 GCA_963694185.1 Dehalococcoidia bacterium | reverse complement strand
TCCACGCAGCAAAGAATTCTGCCCAGCCTGCTCGCACCGGATTCGGTCGCGGCAGCTGCGATATCAACATCAACCGCCGTCCCGCTCGCGACAACGGTGAACTATTCACCGGCCGCAACTGGGACGCGATTGTCGATCACGACGTTGACGTAGTTAGTTTCGACGATTCCGATGGCAATCCAATCGCGACGATAGTCAACTACGCCATGCACCCGACCATAATGGCCCACGAAAATCAGTGGGTAACCCCCGACTTCCCGGGCCCAATGCGATCGGTGGTCGAACACACGGTGGGTGGTCTTTGCCTCTTTTTGCAAGGAGCGAGCGGGAATCAGGGTCCGGTCGACGGGTTCACCGGCGACCTGCGGGTCTATCGAAAAGCTGGATCCAAACTCGGTGCCGAAGCTTCTCGGGTACGCCTGAACATCGACCCGCTCGAACGTGAAGAGCGACTCGACCAGATTCTCGTATCGGGCGCCGATCTTGGAATTTACACCGATGTACCAACCAACGAATCGGACGACACCGTTGCCGTGAGCAACATACCCGTCGATCTCCCGAGTCGAGATGTGCTGTCGCTCGAAGAAGCGCAGCAAACGTTTGATGCCCGCGAGAAAGATCTCGAATCAACAAGAGCGTCAGGCGCTTCGGAAGAAGAGGTAAGACGTGCTGTTTCGAACGTGATGCGAGCGAACATTCAGTTAAGCGTTGCTCGACTTTCCGACGCCAACACCCGAGATGGGCACATAGAAATTACAGCTCAGTCGATGCGAATTGGTGAGACAGTGCTTGTATCGATTCCGGTGGAACCGTTCGTCGAACTTGCCGATGCGATCAAAAAACGATCAGGCTCGGCAAACACGATATTTTCGGGATTTAGCAACGGACACATCAACTACCTTGCCACCGACATTGCCTTCGAAGAGGGCGGGTACGAGGTAGGCGTAAGCGTGTTCGCACCGGGCTCGGCAGAACTGGCGATCGGTGCTTCGTTAGAAGCGATCGACGAGGTGCTGTAACGATAGATCGAACCTCATAAGGGTCCCCATACCGCACCCCGCAGGTAGCACCCCGCAGTTCATCCCAAACTAGAAACCACCCGTCCTAAAGAAAACGTGGCTCGCCACCAGAAATACCTCTGCGGGGAGACGCATGTAAGCTTTAGCCGACCGAGACTGTTGGCATGACTTACAAGTACAACCCATTCGCCGCTGCCTATCCGTCTGACCGGGGACCGTTAGGCAAAATCTTCCAGCCGGTAATCGACTTTCGCACCTATTTGCGTGCAGGTCACATGCTGCTCATGTTCCCATTGGGCATCGCGTATTTCGTGTTGCTGGTCGTCACATTCTCGGTTGGCGGCTCGCTGATATGGACCCTTGTAGGACCCATAATCCTGCTCGCAGTTCTGTTTGTTTCAAGATGGATTGGCGATTTTGAAGCACTGATGTCAGGATACGCAAATGGCAGCACCGTCAGACGTCCTCCATCGAGATTAGAAGGGGTCAGTAACTTCCGCTCGCAGGTGAAAGTGCGTTTGGTAGACCCCACGACGTGGACAGGCGTTATTTACCTGTTTGCTCAGTTCCCAATCGGGATCGGAGCGTTCGTTGGATTGGTAGTGAGCTACTCCGTAATAGGGTCATTCATCTTCGCTCCAGTAATCGGCGTATTCAACGATGAGCCAATTCACATCATTAGCGATATGGGATGGACTTACTCGGTCGATTCGCCAGTTACCGGTCTCTTGCTTACACCAATCGGTTTGCTAGGACTCGTGTTGGTATCGCACATGGTGCTGGCATTCTCGTCACTCCATGGCTGGTGGGCGAAGTTGATGCTGGGGTCACGGTCGGACCGAGTTTCGAGTCGACCGGTTCCTTCCCCAACACCGACCAGCGACGGCCCGCCAAAGCCTTCGACGAGTGCTGAAGCTATCGCCGAACTCACGGCTCGAGAGCAAGAAGTGTTCATGCTGATGGCTCACGGCGATACGAATGCCGATACTGCTGAGGAGCTGTTCATTTCAGAAGGAACGGTAAAAACGCACGTGAAGCGGGTGCTTTCGAAGCTCTACATGCGCGATCGAACGCAGGTCGTGGTGTTCGCATACGAGAAGCATTTGGTTATTCCGGGAGCCTACGAAGTGGCTTCTCTCGAAAACCGCTCGTACGGCGGGTAGTGCAACTCGCCTACTCTGGATTCTCCAAAATATCCTTGTTCATCGCCCATCTCGGGTATTTGTCGTAGACCTGTTGACCCGGCAAGGGCTGGCCGATCGGCTGTGGTGGAACCATGAACTCACCCTTCCAACTGATCAGAGCTGAGTAGGTGTACTGCAGACCAAGATTGCGTAGATTTCGACCCGAAGGTATGTTCCAGTCGGCTGCAGACGCAAATGGCGTTGCGCCTTGCTCAAGAA
Source organism: Dehalococcoidia bacterium (assembly GCA_963694185.1). Classification (GTDB taxonomy): domain Bacteria; phylum Chloroflexota; class Dehalococcoidia; order Lucifugimonadales; family Lucifugimonadaceae; genus Lucifugimonas. Next base: position 14,034 of record CAVOCL010000008.1, on the reverse strand, counting down.
TCCAATTGCCAGCGGCGGATACTACAGCCGAACCGAGACCTTTTGCCTGTGAGCCTTGAGTTGCATCGACACCAATTTCGTAAATGTTGTGACCCTTATCGCTGGCCGACGAAAGTGCGATTAGCCGCTCGGCTTCGTAGATGCCCCAGTGTGCAATCGAATCGGGACCACCAGAGTGCCAGAAGACTTTCCAATCGATTTCATCTCTTTGGTCCTGAGTAAGCTTCACGACTCTAGTGTCATCGACCGGCTTCCACGTTTCTTCGTTGGCAACAAAGCAAGGAACAGGACCCCAAACCGCCACGCCGTCGGGAAGCGTTACCCGGCTTAGTTCGTAACTTCCGGTTACAGAGAACAGCAGGTCGGGATGGAGGTTGTCGAGGATAGGTCGTAGATCGTTGTGCCACTCGCTGCGAGCTGAAACTGCTACGACATCGTCGATTCGTACAGCGAAGAACGGCCCGACTTCGACGCCGACCGGAGTCGCACCGAGCGTCGGCGAATCAACAGCCGTTTCCGGCAGCGGGTAGCCGAGTGATGTTTCGATCCATGGACGTACTTTTTCTAGGAGGTTTCGGTCGATCATTTGCTGTGGCTGACTTAGGGGTAGACGGAGTTGAGATATTTCATACTCGACCGAGATCCTGAATCACCGATTTCTACGTGACTCGGAGCAAGTTCAGGATTACGGGTTACGACGTTAGCTGGTAGAAAAGGTGACTCGTCACCCCACCGGCATTGTTCGCTTCGAGTGGGCTCTTCCTACTTCTGCGGTGTCGATACGGTGACCTGCAACGATTCGAACGCCTTCGTCGATTTTGTCGGCGATGTTCTCGGGGGTGCAGCCATCGAGGAATGCCAGACCGTTCGCTTTGCACGCATTTTTCACACGCTCGCGGGCCTCAAGCAAACGTGGATCCATCGGCTTGCTTGGGTCACGCCTAATTCCGAACGACATGTGCAGATCACCCGGACCCCACTCGGCGAATCCCAAACCGGGGACTGCGAGCGACTGTTCACAATTGGAAAGCGCACGCACCGTTTCGATCTTCACACCCAGAAGTAGCTCGCCTTCTGGATTTAGCGGCCACGGATCAGCCTTATCGACATATGTATTGGCATCAACACCCCATACCGGCGCTGAAGTCGGCTGGGAACCCACGCCTCGCGTGCCTCGATCCAATCCGTATCCAACACCTTTCATATTGATCGGGTAGCGGCACGATTCCACGAACGCCCGAACTGCGTCTGGTGTTTCTGCCTGGCAAAGCAGAATGCCGTGTACACCTCGGGCGAGAATCATCCGGAACTGCCATGCGTTGAAACGGATTATTTCTTCTGACGAACCTTCCACTGGCGTTTCGACAATGATCGGCGGTGTGCGATGTCCGCTTGCGGTCGGCCCGCCATCAACCAGACCCCGCATGTAGTTGTCGAGTCCGGTCATATCGAACGCACCATGCTCCATGCCAACGTTTATATAGTCGGCCCAAGTGTGTGCGTCCTCAAGCCCCTGTTCGTAGGTCAGCACATGCCCGGTATGCCCACCGTCGTAGTAGATCGTCTGGTCTTGTTCAAGAAGCTCGATAGCCCGGTTGATTCGCTTTGCCATTTGTGATTTTCGTCCGTTGCGGTAGGTGAATGTGAACGCTCGGCGAATCGTACCTATGATTTTTCGCGCGTGCCAGAAAGTCCTATCTCGGGAGAGAGGATTTAGGTGGAGTGAAATTGTCGATTGGCGTGGATTGCGAGATTGAACGAATCGGCGATCGTTGGGTTCCAGATTCACTCAAGCGTGCCATTCAAACCCCCGCACCCCAGGTCCCTCGGCTGCCGCTCGGGAAAGGAAATCGCGGCCCCAACCCAAAAAATAACCCCGTGAGTCATCGCTGTCACATCGATGACTCATGAGTGCAACAACTCTGCAACTGTTTTGAAACAAAGCCTTTCTAATCTCAAATAAGGCGAGTGAGTGAAGATGCCGATTGTTCGTTAAGGACCGTCGCGCAAGCAAGCCACTGCCCAACGTGACTGTCGACCCAATTCGTGATGGCGGCAAATCACCGGTTATTTGAGAATTGACCAGCTAACACGCTGGTTCGAAAGGAACTACGGGCGATGGAATACAACCCCATCCACCTGGATATCGTGTGGGTACTGTTCGCAACAGTGCTCGTTTTCCTCATGCAGGCGGGTTTCGCCATGCTCGAGGCCGGTGCAACCAGGGCCAAAAACGCTGCGAACATCATCATGAAGAACATGATGGACATATCCATCGGTTCACTCGTGTTCTGGATGGTCGGTTTTGGTTTTATGTTCGGTGCCAACGAAAGTGGTTGGATCGGAACAAGCAACTTCTTCTTATCAGACATTGATCCTGCGACAGATCAGGGAATGTTTGATTTCTCGTTCTTCATCTTCCAGACAGTGTTTGCCGCAACCGCAGCAACAATTATTTCTGGAGCTGTTTCAGAACGAACCAAGTTCGCTGCGTACCTTATTTACACAGTTGCAGTTACCGCCTTTATCTACCCGGTCTTCGGATCTTGGGTTTGGGGCGGAGGCTGGTTGAGCCAGCTCGGTGACAACGGATTCATGGACTTTGCCGGTTCGACCGTTGTTCACAGTGTTGGTGGTTGGGCTGCTTTGGCGGGTGCGATCGTTGTTGGTCCACGTCTCGGCAAGTTCACTGCCGCCGGTAAGCCTGTTGCAATCCCTGGTCACTCGATCACGCTTGCAGCGCTTGGTGTGTTCATCCTCTGGTTCGGTTGGTTCGGATTCAACGCCGGTTCAACTGTTTCCGGTAGCGATACTTCGATTGCGATTATCGCGGTTACAACTTTGCTGGCTGCCGCAGCTGGTGCAATTGGTTCCATGTCACTCAGCTACCTCCTCTGGAAGCGTTTCGACGCTTCGATGACCCTGAACGGTGTCATTGGTGGTCTTGTAGCTATCACTGCTGGCACAGCCAACATGAGCCCGGCTATGGCCGTTCTCACTGGTTTGATCGGTGGGTTCGTAGTTGTTGGAGCTGTGATCATGCTCGAACGCAAGATGAAGGTCGACGACCCGGTGGGGGCTATCGCAGTTCACGGTTTCGCTGGTGCCTGGGGCACGATCGCAGTCGGACTGTTCGCTTCTGCCACTTACGGTGGAGTTGACGGACTGTTCTTCGGCGGTGGAGCCGGACAGCTTGGTGTTCAGGTTGTTGGTGTTCTAGCAGCGTTTGCTTTCGTCTTCCCAACGTCGTTCGTCGTCTTCATGGCGATCGACATGACCCTCGGAATGCGAGCTTCGGATGAAGACCAGATTCGTGGACTCGACATTAGCGAACACGAGGCAGCAGGCTACCCGGACTTTGCTCCGGCACTCCCGCTGGCTAGTTCAACGGCAGCAGTTCCATCCGGTGCAGCGGTCGACGAACCTATCGAAAGCTAACGATATTTCGCTTCCACCCACTTCGATTTAGCCCCCTGAAACGAAATCGGAGTGGGTGGTGAGCCATGTGCGTTAGTTACTAACTATTACTTATTACAGATCGAAACGACTCAATCGAAAACGTTCAGGCGTGATCAAAAGTTACTAAGGGTGAATTGTGGAAACTGCACTCTCCTTAAACAAAAACCTGTTCGAAATAGAATTCAAAGGTAAGCCTTTCGATCTCACTCCACGTGAGTACGATCTACTGGCAGTTCTCATGCAGGAATCACAGCGTGTGGTTGGCAGGGCAGAACTACTGCGTAGGGTGTGGGTAGAAAGCAAGCCTCTGATTCGTGTAGTCGATACATACGTTTGTCGACTTCGTGCGAAACTACAGGGTGCCGGGCACCCCGGTATTGGAGTTGCAAGGAAGCGTGGATATCGCCTCATTGCAAGTTCGAACGAGTCTTCGGTCGCAATTTAGTTCACGGGTTAGTTGCCGGTTTGCACAATTGCACGGCAACCAATTCGTAAAGAAAAGGACGGGAGTCCGATGAAAGAAATTACAGCAATTATTCAGCCAGTACGACTGGGACCGGTGCGTGAGGCACTTTCCCTGGTCGGCGTAACTGGAATGACAATCTCGGATGCACGAGGTTTCGGTTCGCAAGGTGGATCGGTCGATACCTATCGTGGTGTTGAGTACCGAGTCGACTACGTTCCGAAGATCAAGCTCGAGATCGTGGTTAGCGAATCGTTCGTTGAGCCGACAATCGACGCGATTATCGAGGCTGCTCGAACCGACACTGTTGGTGACGGCAAGATCTGGATCAAGGACGTCAGCACGGTAATTCGAGTACGAACCGGTGAGAAAGACGAAGTCGCCCTGAACTAGAGGCAGTGCCTCGTTTTCTTGAGGCTGAATCCGGTTCGTACGTGCGTTCGTTAGTTGTATTGAACGGGTTCTTGAAAAGAGATCGGATTGCCATCCGACCGCTTCATGCGGGTGGTGGTTCGATCTCTTTTCGCGCCCGCTCGTATTCAGCTCGGCGACCTTCGATATAGGTTGGAATCGGAACGTCCCACCAGCCAACAACGGTGCTGCCTGAATTCGGGAAGTCACGGGCCACTTTGACTTCGACGAGCGATGGGCCGTCATGAAGGAGTGCTCGGTTGACGGCGGCCTGAATGTCGCCAGGTTGATCTACCGATTCGGAGTACAGCCCGAATCCTTTGGCGACGGCTACAAAATCGGGCGATTTCTTTTCGTCCCAGTCAGTGGCAATCGCCCGATCCTCACCGAACTCGGCCATCTGTAAATCACGAATCGAGTACCAGCCGTAGTTGTTCAGCAGCACGACTACAACGTTGATTCCGTATTCCATTGCAGTCGCCATTTCCTGCATGGTCATCATGAAATCGCCATCGCCGATTACTGCCACTACCTGTTTGTCAGGAGCTGCAAGCTTCGCACCCAAAGCCGCCGGATGTGCCCAGCCCATCGTTGAAAATCCGCCTGAAGTCAGGTTCGTTCGCGGTTCGTAGAACGGGAACTCCAGTACGCACGCCTGTGCATGGCCGGAAGACGTGACAACGATTGCGTCACGATCCAACACTTCCCTTAACTCTTTATAAAACCTTGGAACGGTGGGTGGAACCGCCTCGGATTCTCGCAGCTCGGCCGTTTCGTTGAGCCAGGTTTGTCGAAGCTTCTGGATCTCAGCGAAGTAGTCGCTCTCTTTGTAGTTTTTCGAATGCTCCTGCGCCGCAAGCTCGGCGTTAATCGCTGCAATGGCCTGCGCTGCATCCGCCTCAATGCCAACGTCGATCGAATAGTTTTTGCCAAGCTCCCGTGAGTCGATATCGATTTGAATGAGCTTCGTTTTATCCGTCGCAAACGTAGTACCCGCCCGGAACGACGAAGCCACCTGATCCGTAAAACGTGTTCCAACAGCCAGAATCACATCGGCAGTGGTGGTCAGTGCGTTTCCGACGGACGTACCTTTGGTGCCCAGATGCCAGCCGTACAGGGGATGATCTTCGGGGAAGCAGCCCTTGCCTTGAAGTGTCGTCACGACCGCTGCCCCAGTTCGTTCCGCCAGTTTTAGGAGCAGAGATTCAGCGTTCGAGAGGGTCACCCCGCCACCAGCCACAATGACAGGGCGCACCGCACTGGCGAGGAGGCCAGCTGCTTGGAGTATCCCGCTCAACGACTCTCTAGAAAGTTCCGGATCCTCTTCGATATTTTGCAAAGCAACCGGCACATCGTCAGATTCCGCCTGGACGTCCATCGGTAAACTCACGGAAGTTGGGCCAGGCCGCCCGGTCGTCATCTCTCGAAATGCGCTTGCAAGATCATCAAATAGTTCCCGCTGCGAACGAGGCCGGTACGCAGCTTTCACCAGCGGTTCGAGAGCTGAAGAAATATCGGCAGGGCGCTTACGTTCAAGCTCCTGAAGAACGCCACGACCCTCCATGTACGTGTGGGTCTCACCAGAAATAACAAGAACAGCCGTCGAATCGACGTAACTGGCGCCAAGTCCAACCGCGGTATTCAACGCCCCTGGGCCTATCGATGTGAACACCGCCAACGGCTTCCCGGCCACCCGGTAATAGCCATCTGCGAGGTGAACTGCGCTCTGCTCATGACGCACCTGAAGAATCTTTATCTGATCTTGAACCGTACGAAAAGCATCGATCATTGCCACAATGCCGTGCCCTGGAATACCAACCAAATACGGCACTTCTTCGGCGAGTAATCGATCTCGGACAATCTCACCACCGGTTCGCTTGGTCAAGTCGCGCAATCCTCACTCTAAAAATATTTTGAGCCGTTGCCCATTCACGGCTAAAACGGCCATTCGCGATACACTGAATTGTGTACGAACCGCAATCGTAACGGTTGATAGGGTTGGAAGTTATTGATGGCAGCAGGAAATTATAGATTCATACGAACGACTGTGTCGTTCGCACTGAATTTCGTCCCCGCCCTGATGGTGATGGGACTTCTTATGCCCTTCGTCGGGCCCGCAGTCGACCACCACTACGTCGATAGATCGCCCGCCCACGCTCACGCGCTTTTGGGCGATGAAACGAATATCCACGAGCACGCTATCGTATCGAGCGAGCACGATCACTCCGGCGGAATCGCAAACGGCGATGGCGTTTCTTTAGCGACGGCCACTGCATCGTCGGCACATGGCCCGCTCACTCTCGATGGCGCAACTCTGGAATCATCCATTCCGAACTACGACCGTCATCTGTTTGCCATGCATTTCGGTGAATCACCGGTGCGCGATACTGAACTAGTTACTCCTCTCGATAGACCTCCGCGGCTTTCCTAATTAATCCGCAATTTTTGGTTTGTCTTGGGCCGATTCACGTTTGAATCGACTCACCATTTGGAGTTTCAGAATGCATTTACTTAGATGGCGCACACGCGCCGCACTGTTGCTAACTGTTCTATTTGCCGTGCTTGGAACGAGCACAGCGCTCGCCCATGAGGGTCGGGATGTTGGCGATTACAACTTTATAGTCGGGTTCATTAACGAACCCGCTGTTGAAGGCATGCTCAACGGCGTGTCAGTTCGTATTACATCCCTGATCGTAGAGGGAACCGATGATCACGACCACGACGCCCATGATCACGCAGAGGCGGAAGCAACGGAAGATCACGCTGCATCAAACGCAGTTGCTGGACTCACCACTCTTCAAGTCGAAGTCACGCACGTTGCTTCCTCTGTATCGCAAGTCATGGACCTCAACGAAGCCTGGAACTCTCCGGGCCAATACAAATCCGAGTTCATTCCAACATCGCCCGGTTCATACAATTTCAGGTTCTTTGGCGACATTGATGGGCAGGCAATCGATGAAAGCTTCGAATCGAGCAACACAACGTTTGATGAAGTAACGCCGGCGACGGAGATTCAGTTCCCGGTGCAACTTTCCGCCCCACGTGAAACGGAAAATGCAGCACGCGGTGCGCTCGACACAGCAAACGACGCTGCGATAGACGCTTCCGACGCCTCAAGCTCGGCCTCCACAGCTACCCTTCTGGGCATAATTGCTCTGATTCTCGGGCTAGCTGGACTGGTGCTTGGCGGACTGGCATTCCAACGTTCAGGAAAAAAGGCCTAATTGGCGCCCTAGGAGATAAGTGATGAACCTGATCTTGTCTGGAAATTCATACATTCCGCTCCTGCACGGCGTGGGCGGACAGTATGACGAGTTGATCCTTTTCGGCGGGATCGGGCTACTACTTCTGGTGCTAGGATATCTTTCGTGGAGAGCCAGCAAAGGTAAGGATGAACGACGTCGCAAGAGAAAGGCGAGGCGCAACAAACGTTGATTTTGGCTGCGTGTCACAACTTTTTGCGCCGGCGACTACTTCTGGCAATAGTTGTGTTCGCCGCGCTCGCCGTAATGATCGGTGCTCCGATCAAATCAGTCGACGCCCATGCGAATCAGATCAGTTCGAATCCCGCTCCAAAAAGCGAACTGGAAACTTCACCTGACAGGGTGATCGTCTGGTTCAGCGAGCCGATTGAAGAGTCGTTCAGCGTAATTACCGTTCTGAACTCCGCCGGCGAGCGAGTCAATCTTGACGACTCAGCACGAGATCCTTCCGAACCGTCTGCGATGTCGGTCGGTCTTCCCCCGCTTGAAAACGGCACCTATACCGTCGTCTGGAAGAACCTCTCTTCGGTCGACGGCCACAAGGTGATCGGATCGTTTGTGTTTGCCGTTGGTGAACCGCTTTCTGCCGGTGCGCAACTGGCAGCCGCTGAACAACCGTTGCTGCAATCCGTGGCCGATCCGTGGCTGCGTTGGCTCGTGTTTCTTGGCGCTGCGATCGTCATTGGCGGGTTGGCATTTGAACTAATCATCGGCATCCCGACCGTATATGGCGATTCGGCAAGTGAGAACTGGCACAGAGCAGGCCTTGCGATGTCGGCACAGTGGTCGAGGCTCGGCGTAGTTGGCCTTGGCATTTTGATTCTGGCGATGCTGGGCCAGCTACTGCAACAAGCGAGTTTGATATCTGGAAACTCGGCATTTGCGCCCGATTTGAATGTGTTGCGAGCGGTCGCATTGGAAAGCGGTTGGGGGCGTTTATGGACCTACCGTCTGATCGCTGCGATTGGTATCGGGGTGCTGTTCTTTGTTGCTCGAAAGCAGAGCGAACCAGGAACATTTGATGATAATGATGATGATGACGAAGACGGTGGCTTGATCGGTGATTCTGTCGTTGCTCAAGTCGCCACAGTTCTAGGCCTGGTCTTCTTGGGACTGGTAGCGGCCAGCAGCCACAACGCAGCGTCGGCGGCCGATATCAAGATATTCGCAATAGCCACCGACTTCGCTCATCTGGTCGCCTCGATGATCTGGCTTGGCGGTGTGATCTATCTGGCCTTCACCGTTCCGACGATAATCCGTGAACTTGGCGGAGCCGGGGCGTCTGATTTGCTCAGCGCAGCAATTCCTCGGTTCACCGTACTCGGCCTACTCAGCGCGGGCGTGCTCGTAACTACCGGCATATTTTCGAGCTACATGCAGGTCACGATTCCCGCCGCAACAGCCACTCCGTACGGCTGGTTCTTGGTTGGAAAGCTGGCTTTGATTCTCCCGCTGTTCGTACTTGCAGGATTCAATGGATTCAATCTGGCGAAGCGATTTGGGTCTGGCGGCGAAAACCGATTCGGTCGTTCACTGTTGCTCGAAGCCACGCTTGCGGTGCTGATTCTCGCTGCTGTCGGCTGGCTTGCGAGCCTAGAACCCGCACGCCAGTACGCAGGTCGCACTGGCATCGGTGCCCCCGATAAGGCTGCTTATCAAGATCAGGCCGACGGCACCGTTTTCGATATCAAGATCAACCCGGCTGAGGTTGGTGAGAACGATGTAATTGTCCGCATTACCAAACCCAACGGTGAAGCGATTGAAAACGCGGTCGATGTGAGGGTTCGCCTGAAATTCATTGGCGACGATCTTGGCGAGCCGTTAATTTCGCTCGAAGATACCGGCGCTGGAATCTGGCGACTCAACGACACGCCTTTGAACATCGCTGGCGAGTACCAGGCCGAAGTTGTTGTGCAGCGCCCCGACGCATTTGACGCTCGTACAGCGTTCCGCTTCGACGCTAGGTCTACGGCAACAGCAGCCGATGCGATAAAGCCGGATACCGACACCACCAGCCTGCTGTTCGGACTCGAACTGCTGATCATTGGAGGTCTCGTGCTCGTGTTGGGGGTTCGAGGCAAAGTAGTGCCTTCGTTGTTTAAAGATGTTCGATTGCAGAGGGGCTTGGTGGCACCGGGAATCCTCATTGCGGTTCTGGGGCTACTGTTGGTGCTGAACGTTCAGGTACTGCGAATTGGGCTTGCTGAGAATCTGCGAAATCCGTTCCCGCCAACCGCTGAATCGGTAGTAATCGGAAAGCCGGTTTATGCGACCGCTTGTGTGGCGTGTCATGGTGTCGGAGGGCTTGGAGACGGTCCCGCTGGTGCCGTACTTCCAAAACAACCAGCCGACTTGCTGATACACGTTCCGCTCCACAGCGATACGATTCTGTATGAGTTCATCCGAGACGGAATTGCGAGCGCCGGAATGCCCGGTCAGGCTGACAACCTGACCGAAGACGAAATGTGGCATCTGGTGAACTATCTCAGAGCTGAATTCGACGGACGTTAGGGCGTTCGCTGGCTACTCGAGTTCGACTCGAAGAATGCTCTGGCAAAGCTGGCGTAGGCCACCGATTCGCAAATTCCCGTCAACTGCAATTACGCTGTATCGGTGAACTCCGAATCCAACAAGCACATTCATCTGCGTCCTATTCTCGAATGAACCAGCGTACGTCGGAGCACTACAGTCTTCCATGTCGATATTTCCGCCTGAGCCGCCAGACGTAGGGCCAGCAACATGTGTCACTTCAACGTCTTCAAATGGGTTGCCACTAACGCTAATGGTGAACTCTTCAGGATCAACGTTTACGTGTCTGTATTGCACGGAAAAGCCCTTGAGGTAGGGATCGTCAGGAAGCGCTCGAACACCGGCAAAAACACCGATCGCTGCATAGTCCTCGGGAGTGTGCACTGGCGAACTAGATGGCGCGCTTGATCCGTTTGAAACGATGATTACCGAGCCTGTCGTGATTCCATCGGTTGGCGTGCCGATGTCTATCGCCTTACATGCGAGTGTGATGTCCCGGACCCGAGAAACCGGGAAGAAGGTAGTTCGATCCATCGTGTAGTGCGCTCCGACTACCGCATAGCCCGCTGGGCACTGTGCCCGAGCCGTTGTGATACCAACAGTGACTCCGACGTCATACGGTGACTGATAGAGGCTATCGGTATCAATCATCGGCCCCAACTCCCAGCCATACAAAACTGGCACGGGGGTTGCTGTGGGAAGAATGCCAGCGGTACCGCCCGGTACGCCGGGTGTCGGAACAACTCCAGCCGATCCGCCGCCAGGGGGAAGCACAAACCCGGGGACGTTGGTGGCGGTTGGGATGTTAACGAAATTGCCGAATGGCGGTGGTGTTGGAGTTGCTGTTGGAGTTACGGTTGGGACGAACGGTACTGGAGTTACGCCCGCTAGAGGGGTTGGCGTGATTGTTGGCGTGGGCGTGGGCGTTATTGTTGGCACCGCTGCAGGAGTGGCTGTCGGGGTAGGTGTGGGAGTCGGTGTAGTTGTAGGTGTACTCGTTGGTCGTGGCGTTGGGGTAGGTGATTTTTCATCCTTGCCTGAATCATCGTCTGCCGTTCCTGATCCGGTGCATCTTGGGTCAGATGGATCTTTCTTGCAGGCATCGCTCGTTGGCGTTGTTCCGGCGTCGCCGCCCGACGTTCCTGTTCCGGTACACTTCGGATTAGTCGGATCCTTCTTGCAGGCGTCGGTGAGGGACAGTGATCCGCTGTCGCCGCCCGATGTCCCCGAGCTTCCGGCGCACTTCAGATCGTTCGGGTTCGTTAGGCAGAAGGTTTTGAGATCCTTTTCGTCACCGGAATCTGTTGAATCATCTCCTCCAGCGATATCGGAATCGTCTCTATCCGTGCACTTAATATCTTTGGGATTCAGTCGGCAGAATTCGTCCCGAGCCGCTATTTCGTCTTCCGGGCTGCGCTGAGCAACGTCTGAATCGTCTTTACATTTTGGGTCGGTTGGATTTTCGCGGCAGTGTTGCTCAAACGCGGTTGCGGCAGGTGTCGAAGTTGGCTTCACTGATACCAACGTCGGCTGCGCCAGCTGTGTCTCGCCGGACAATTGCCGGCACTTCAAATCGTCGGGTTTTTCCGCACAGAATAGGGCGTACCGGCCGTACTCGGCTTCTCTAGCCGACAGACTCGCGTTCCCGCACTTCAAATGGTTCGGATTGCGTTCGCAGTACACCGCATACGTCAGCTCTGAATCATCTCCGGCTCTGGTGAGAACTTCCTCGGCTCTGATTCCGCCTGTGCAGGCAGCATTCGATGGATCCTGCCGACACTTTTCTTTCAGTTCAGTTATCGCTCGATCACGGACCTGGCTTCTAGAATCTACAAATTCCCGACCAAGATCCCGATTGCTCGACACAGCATCAAGAAGAATCTCTTGATCGTCTGCGTTTATCTCGTATCTGCCACATTTGGCCAGCAGGACAAGCTTCTGTTCCCTAGTGATATCAGGTTCGGATTCTGGCACGAACCCGAGCACGGATTGGATACAACCAATCCTGCGTGCCGGGTTTGAATCGGATGAATCGGCCAGACTTTCGGCGGGTCCGACAACGACCAGTCGGCCATTGGCTTTGAGAGCGAGTCTCGCTTGCTCGGCGGCAGCTATTGCGATTGAAGGAGCGCGTTTCGAAACAGTTTCCAGCAGTCCACGGCGATCATTGTCGAACCGGGTGAGCACCGCTTCTGCCCGTTCCTCGGGAAGTTGACGCAGTACAAGTGCGCGTAGTTCATCAACATTCACGCCGTTCGACGACTGAATAGAGCCGTCAGCACGATTCGCCCGCACGATCATCACGACGTCCGCACCAACAGTGAGTGCCTAGACACCGTCTCGGTCAATAGTCGTTACTTCGCCGGATGCATCCAGCAACTGAGTTGAACCTCGCTCATCGGTGCCAAGTACCAGACCTCGTCGGTGTGATCTTGTTGGCTCGGACGGGATGAATGTGATCACGGATGCGTCGATCGCCCCGCCCACATCAGAAGTTTCTAGACTGCCGACCGCCACTACTCGCAGCCCGATCAACTGTTCGATAGATTCGACATCGCCACGATACAAAGCGCCCGTAAATTGCGTTAGCCCATCGAATCGCACAATCACCGGACCATCTGCGCTGCCAGCAGTGAGCGCATCACCCGAACCACCATCAACCGTTCCAAACACGGTGACAATTTCTACGGCACTGAGCGGTTCGTGACTCGGGGCCGCAAGTGCGAGCAAAGTCTGGGCCGCTGCGAACATCACGAACGCAGCTGCCATTAGACGAACAGAGATCGTTATGGCGCGATTAGAGACGATTCGTGTGTGGGTCATGGCAGGTACACCGCCGTGAGAATCAGACCACCGGTTTCGCCAGAGAAAGTACTGCCGACTATCTCGATGAGATTAGGCCCCGGCTCCAGCGTCACAAGCGCCCCAAACAGCCCATCGATGTCGGGCACAATAATCTGGTCATTGACCGTGATTAGGGCATCGGCTAGAGAACGCCCTCCAATGATCAGGTCTGGCTCTGTCACCACGATTTCAAGGGAACTGGGTTCGATAAGTTCGAGGAAGAATGAGGCTGCTGCCTGGTCAACTGGTCCAGATCCGACCGTCGGTGCAGGTGCCACAGTTGGAATCGGAGTCGGCGGTATTTCTGTAGGGGTCGCAGCGATCGAAGCTGGTGTGGCGGTTGCAGGTATTAGAGTCGGAGGTCCCGACGGCGTAACGAACACCGTTGGCGCTGAATCATCACTATCAGAACTGGTACAGCCGACAATCGCAAGGATTGAAATGAACGCGAATAAAAAAAGAGGCACGAACGTGCCTACTCGACGAACAGTTTTAGTGATCGGATCCCCTCGCATCGCCATCCCCAAGCGTTCAGTGAAAAGCGCCGTCGAATAAAACTCAGCGGCAACTAAATGTCGTTTACGACAGCTGCGCCCGACTCCACCAGAGCTTCGATTTCGTCGCCAGAATAACCCGCCCCGAGCAAAACTTCACGGGTATGTTGCCCCAGCAATGGTGCAGGTTTGGTAATTCTTCCGGGTGTTCCGTATAACTTGGCGGCAAGTCCGATGTTCTTAATCGTGCCTGCTGTGGGGTGTTCGAGAACCGCTTCCATGCCGCGATCTTGAACCTGCGGGTCGGCCCAGATCTGCTCCATATTCAGGATCGGACCCGCTGGAACACCTGCTTCTTCGAGAACGACAAGCCACTCATCAGTCGATTTCGTGGTGGTCTTGATCTGCAGTTCTTCTTCGAGTTTGGCTCTGTTGACCAGTCGGCCAGCGTTGTCTTTGTACTCTTCTATCGCGATGAGTTCTGAGCAACCAAACGCATTTGCGAGCCGTTCCCAGTTTGGTTGGTTCGGCGCTCCAACCACGATGTAGCCATCTTTGGTCTTTAGAGCCT
>CAVOCL010000007.1:0-17311 GCA_963694185.1 Dehalococcoidia bacterium | reverse complement strand
GAAAACTAGTCGTCGTTGCCGACCATCCCACCAATGCTTCCAAGCATTTTGGTGAGCTCAAGCGGCAGCACGAACTTCGTCGATTCGCCGTCCCCGATTTCTTTCAAAGCTTCGATGTACTGCAGGGTCATGGCGTTAGTACCGACACCCTGGGCAGTGTCCTGAATCTTCTGTAGAGCCTCGGCATAACCGTTTGCTCGCAGCACTGCTGCCTGCTGGTCACCCTCGGCTTGAAGAATTTCAGCGGTCCTGGCACCTTCAGCTTTTAGAACGGCTGACTGTTTCTCACCCTCAGCAATCGTAATAGCGGCTTCTTTAGTACCGTCTGCCTCAAGAACAACAGCACGACGAACACGTTCTGCCGACATCTGCCTGTTCATGGCTTCCTGAATGTCTCGTGGCGGATCGATTTCACGAATTTCTACGTTCGTAACCTTGACGCCCCATCGTTCAGTTTCTGAATCCAGCCGATCGCGGATGAGTTGGTTGATTCGATCTCGTTGCGATAGAACATCGTCAAGATCAATATCACCGATCACTGCTCGAAGAGTCGTAGTCGCCAGTCCAACCACAGCTGAGGTGTAATCCTCAACTTCAAGAATGGCCATTTCAGCCTCTTCCATGTTCACTCTCATGTAAACGAGGAAGTCGATATCGAGTGGGGCATTGTCCTTGGTGATATTTGTCTGACGAGGAATATCAAGAACGGTCAAACGGGTGTCGATACTCCGGGTCTGGTGAAGGATCGGAACCGAAAGGACGATTCCCGGACCCATCATTCCTTCGAACTTACCTAATCTGAAACGCGCAATCCGTTCGTAGTCTCGAACGAAGTTGATAAAAGCCATTAAAGCCTCCTACTTGGGACTCGGCGTGCCGGCCCCATTAATTCTTATTCACTACTCGATACGTCACTCACACTTGAATCGGACTCAACAGGCTTCACTTTCATATGATTCCCGTCAACCGATACCACTTCAACATCAGTTCCTACCGCGGCCGATTCCGCAGTTCCGCTCGCTAGTTCTCCGGTCCAATACTCACCATTAACCACCACCTGCCCCGAAGGTGTCAGATCGGTGAACACGACTCCGGTTGCCCCCACCAAATTGATGGAAGTCATCGGGCCTTGATAGAGCGAAATATATCTGGATTTACGAACCTCGTTAGCAAACCACAACACAAAAGCGCCAGTTGAGACAGCGAGGATGACGAGCAGCCAACGGCTAACCGTCGGAGCGTCGCCGGGTATCGCGGGGTTTCCGAAAAATCCGACCAGAAATACCCCACCCAGAATCAGGCTGATAGTGCCTGCAACACCAAAGTACCCGATCCCCACCGCCGTTGATTCCAAATAGAACAGCAGCAACGAAAGCCCGATTAGGGCAACACCTGCCCACGAAAACGGCAATTGCCCAACGCCTGCCCAACCGAGAACCAGAAACAATATCCCGAGAGTTCCCGGAACCCACAAACCCGGATGCCACAGTTCAACTATTACCCCGAGCCCACCGAGCGAAACGAGAAGGAACGCTATGTTCGGGTTTGAAATGAACGCTAATAACTGCTCCAGCAAACTGAAATCAACGGTGGTCGTAGTGACGTCGGCCAGATCCAGAGTCGTTGCGTCTTCACCGGAATCGATCACGTAGCCGTCGAGTTGATGCAACAGTGATCCATAGTCGACAGCCATGAGATCAGCGATACCCAGTTCAACGGCCTCGGAAGCTGAATAGGCCGATGCGAGCAGGACAGTGTCTTCGAGAGCAGAAATATTTCGATCGCGCCGCTCCGCAATGCTTCGTATGAAAGCTGCAGCGTCTTGAGATGCCTTTTCGCCCTGCGTCTCGGGCAAATCGCTACCGTCACCGCTCACAACCGCCGCCGCGCCAATGTTTGTCGCGGGCGCCATGATCAATATGTCGGCCGCCGCCCCGACAAAAGTTCCTGCGCTGGCCGCCTGAGCCCCCTCAGGAGCGACGTAGACGGCAAACGGTACATCGGATAGCAGAATCGTCTCAACGATGTCTCTGGTCGCATCCAGCAGCCCGCCGGGAGTGTCGAGCATCAGAACGACAAGTTCTGCTTCTTGCTCGATTGCGATATCCAGACCTCGCTCGATGAATTTCGCAGATACTGCGTCAATCGCGCCGTCAAGGCGAATCAAAATCACATTTGATCCAGAAACTTCGGAGGTCTGAGCCATAGCCGGACGATCGTAAGATGTCGATATTCCCCAAAGTCCAGCCAGAATCATCAGCACTGCTATCAGTACTCGAATAGACCTCGAGACGTTGTTGTTCGGCAGATTAGACACAGTTCAACTCCGTGGGGGCATCTTATCGAAAGACCGTGAAGAAAAGTTGACCACAGTGGCAAACCTGCCAAAATACCGGGGCGATTACTCTCAGCTAATCGCCTGAGCTCGTCGACAGTTCAATTGAGAAGCGCCAATACAGGCCAGGATATGGATCCCAGATGAAAATCACCGATATCAAAACATTCCATGCGAACGATGGCCAGCGAAACAACATTTTTCTCGAAATCGAGACGGATGAAGGAATCACGGGCGTCGGCGAGGCGTATTCGATTGGGCCGGATTCAAGCGTAATTTCGATGATAGACGAGATGAAAATCTGGTTCATCGGACAGGATCCCGGTCGTATCGAATGGCTGATCCGGCGGGCGAAAAACACCATGCGGTTCCCGCTCGGGCAAGTTGCATGGTCAGCTATCTCGGGAATAGACCTCGCTCTCTGGGACATCGCGGGCAAGGCAGCCAGGGTGCCCGTTTACAGCCTTCTCGGCGGCAAGACTCGAGATCGAGTTCGGGTTTATCACGGGATTTACGGTGATTCTCCGGCTAAGGTCGGTGAACATGCGGTGCAACTGATGGACGAAGGCTATTCAGCTTTCAAAACGAGCCCACTGCCTTCGAACTGGCGCGAAATACCCTGGCGCCAAGTGTTACGAGAGGCCGACGAACGAATGGCGGCGATTCGTGATGCAATTGGCGATAGCCCAGACCTCGCAGTCGACGTTCACGTGGCGATTCGTGAAACGACACTTTCGCTCGAACTTGCAAGAGTGATCACGCCATATCGGCTTATGTTTATCGAAGAACCGTCCAGGGCAGAGTTCATCGAATCTGCTGCTGAACTCAAACGTGAGTTCAGAGTTGCGCTGGCAACCGGCGAGAATCTTTACGGTCTGCACCGCTACACCGAACTGCTGAACGCAGATGCCGTCGACATTATCCAGCCCGACATGCTGTGCTGTGGTGGGCTTCTCGAAGCTAAAAAGATCGCTGCAGTTGCCGAAGCCCACTATGTGACCGTGGCACCTCACAACCCGTTGGGATTGCTCTCGACTGCTGCAGGTGTTCACCACTCGGCGTCGATCAACAATTTCGCAATCCTCGAGTGGCACGGCGATCACAAGAAGAAAAAGTCAGAGTTCATCAACGAATCATGGGTTCCGGTGAACGGCTACTTCGAACTGCCAACTGAGCCGGGTCTCGGGATGACGCTCAACCACGAAGCCATTGCCGCCAACCCGCCAGCGCAATGGGATCGAGGATTCGCAACGTACGCCGACGGATCACCAGGATTTCTCTAAAAAATCACCTAATTCCATCTCAACTGATTCATCACAAAAGTAATTTCAAAATGAAAATCACCAAAATCGAAACACTTATCGGCTCGGCCCCAGGCGCCGGCAATCTCGTTTATGTACGAACCCACACCGATGCGGGAATACATGGCGTTGGCGAGGTTTACCACGTTGGACCCGATGCGGCTTCGCCAGTTTGGGTCGAGTACTTCGCCGAACAGCTGGTGGGGCGAGATCCCACTGAGATCGAACGCAACTGGGCACTTTGCTATCAGGGCGCCCGCTTCCCAATAGGGTCATCCGGACTTGCAGCGCTCTCTGCGATCGATGTCTCACTCTGGGACATCACCGGAAAAGCTCTCGATAAGCCTGTGTACGAACTGCTGGGCGGCCGTGTTCGCGACAAAATCCGAGCCTACTGGGACATACACGGCGATACTCCTGCTGAACTCGCTGAAGATGCTCGTAAGAACGTCGATTTGGGCTACACAGCTCTCAAAGCGAGTCCACTGTCTCCCAACTGGCGAGATATGCGCTGGAACGACGCACTCGCCGACGCAAAAGCTCGTTTCAAGGCGGTTCGTGAAGCAGTTGGCGATGACATCGACGTCGGCTTCGACGCCCACGCCGCAATTTTCGAGCCGATAAGGGTTCTTGAACTCACCGATGTGCTGATGGAGTACAACCCGTGGTTCATGGAAGAACCGATTCGTATGGAAAATCGCCATGAAATGGGCAAGCTGCGGGAGAAAATGCAGTGCGCGCTGGCAACTGGCGAATGTCTTTACACCAAGTTCGAACTGTGGGATCTCATTCGTGAAAAGGGCGTCGACATCGTTCAACCCGAGATCTGCATCGTTGGTGGCCTGACCGAAATGCGCAAAATAGCGTTCATGGCAGAGGCACATGATCTCGTTGTTGCACCTCACAACCCGATGGGCCCGCTCGCATCGATGGCCAACTTGCACTTCGATGCAGCTACTTCGAACTTCTTGATTCAGGAGTCACGCACTCTCAAACCATTCGAAATAGCATCGGTGACGAACGTGAATCAGCCCGTTGACGGCTACTACTCGATTCCTGAAGGTCCAGGACTTGGAATAGACATCGTCGAGGAAGAATTCAGCAATAAACCGTACGCAGGTTCTTGGCACCGGGGAGACAGGGTTAATCCTGACAACTCGATCGCGTACATCTAGGCCGCCGCACATCGAGAAATGTGCCATTCTCAGCCCGGGTTTACGGTTGGTTCGGATAGATCGGCTTCTCGAGTCGGCGCCTGTAGTTCGTAAAAACTTCTTTGGAAACATGGCGTGGTTCCACGAATCAAATGATCAAATGATCATCGCTGCATGGGGCAGTGACGTCGCGCTCAGGCTCGGTGTGGAGACTGGCGGAAAATTGATCGAATCGGGACAGATGACCCCGTTTGACCCGTCGGGACATCGGCCAAAGCGTGAATACGTGATGATTCTCGAACGCCAGCACTCAAACGATGAATACCTGCTCGATTGGTTACAAATTGCGATCAATTACGGCGAATCTCTACCACCGAAGAATAAAACGAACTCTCGGAAAGGATCCTGAAAGTGGCTAACTGGCCTAAAAAAGACGAAGCACTAATCGAACAGGTGCGACGGCCTACTAGCCGCCGCACCTGTTCGTCGTAAGAACATGTTTGGCACTTCAGCTTGGTTCCTCGAATCGAACGACACGATATTTATGGGAGCCTGGGGCGAAGGAATCATGGTCCGCATCGGCGAAGAGCGAACTACAAGTCTAATCGAATCGGGTGACGCAGAGCCATTTGACCCGGTGGGCGGCAAACCAATACACGAGTACGTACGTCTGAATAGCGAACAGATCGCGGAAGACGATGATTTACTAAATTGGCTTGATCAGGCGAGCGAATTTGTAGGAACCCTCCCGCCAAAGCAGAAGAAGTCCCGTAAAACGAAAAGCTAGAGTCGTTTAGTTCGAACCATCGGACCCAACGGTGCCGGCCCAGGCGCCCATCGCCATCAGCCCGCCATCGACGTTGAAGTACGATCCAGTCACAAAAGACGCTTTATCGCTGGCTAAAAACAACACCATATTGGCGATATCTTCGATCTGTCCAATGCGACCCAACGGATGCGCCTGACCAGTCGAAATCAACTCGTCTTCAAGATCGCCACCAGTTCCGGCGATAGCGTTTCGAACCATCGGAGTGTCGATAGCGCCGGGGTTCACGCAGACCACTCGAATGTTGTCAGGCGCGAAATCGAGCGACATCTGGCGCATCAACGAAAGATCGCCACCTTTCGACGCCGCATACGCCGACACTCCGCCCATCGATTGCAACCCCTGCACGCTGGCCGAAGAAATAATCACTCCCCCACCCGCCTTCCGCATGTGCGGAATCGAATATTTGGCCATCAGAAACCGGCTTTTCAAGTTCACATTGATGATCTTGTCCCATGTTTCCTCGGGAAGTTCGACAGCATCAACGTACGAGTCTGGAGGTTGGATTCCAACGTTGTTGAACAGGATGTCGACACCGCCGTAGGCCTCGGCAGCCGCATCGACGGTCGAACGGCATCCTTCGGAAGTGCCTGCATCGGCGTGAACGAACTGTGCTGTGCCTCCCGCTGTGGTGATTCTGGAAACGATCTCATCGCCCGCTTCGGCGTTCCAATCGATTATCGTCACATTGGCACCTTCTCGTGCGAACGCCTCCGATGCGCCGCCGCCGATGCCAAGTGCACCACCAGTGACAATCACCGATTTTCCGTCGAATTCACCCATTTGATATCTCCAAAAGCTGATTGAAATGCGAAACCAAGACGTGGTCGCGAGTATCGGGCAAACTTATCACCAGAAATATGCGTTGTACTGGCATCGACTGTTGATCTGGCGCATCGAATAATAGATTCAGCAGCCCCAATCAGCGCACGGCCAATCGAAACAATCAGGATCTTCATGTCTCTAACCCGCTCCAAGCCCATTCTTTTCGTTCTCATTCTGCTGTCAATCGCTGTCGTGTTTTCGGCATGTAGCACGAATCCAGCAGGAAATTCTGATGAAGATGACGGTTTCGTCATCAATCTCTACACGGGCGAAAGCGAAATTGGAGCCAAAACAATCGGGTTCGACGACTTGGTTGCCAATGAAGAGCGACCAATTCTTCTGAACTTCTGGGCGAGTAACTGCCCGCCCTGCCGCGCCGAAATGCCTGCTCTGGAAGCCGCTTGGCGTGAGTACGGCGACGAGGTGCTGTTCGTAGGTGTCGATATCGGACCGTACGTGGGGCTCGGAACTTATAACGGCGGCCGGAATCTGGTTGACGAATTCGGAATCACCTACGTAACCGGCAACACCCTGAGCCGCAGCGTGGTAACCGACTGGCAGGTATCGAACATGCCATCGACATTTCTGTTGAATCCTGACGGACGAGTGCACGATATCGTGATTGGTGGGATTTCTAGCTCTCGCCTATCTCAAAAGGTCCGTGAACTAATCGCTGCAAACGCCAGCTAAATTAGGCAATCGGTTCATTTTCTTGAATCTGGTCACTGGGGCGGTGCTAGTATGCCGCTGATCACGAACCAACCAATAGAAAGTTAACTTGAAATCGAACGAACCCGACTCCTCGTCTGAAACCGATACTCAAACGCCTCGACGCCAAACAATTCGTCCCTGGTCAGCACTGAAATTCAGGGACTATCGAATACTGTGGTCCAGCAGTGTCGCTGCAATGATGACGATGTCACTCCGTGTCACGGTAACGGCGGTTTGGCTTTACGAACAAACAGGAACCGGCTGGGTGCTGGCATGGCTCGGGATACTTGAACTGGTAATGCGAATACCAGCAAATCTCTATGGCGGTGCACTTGCTGATGAAATCGACCGTAAGAAACTCATGGCCGTCACTCAAGCGGCGAGTTTTGTACTCATCGGACTGATGGCGGTGCTTGAAGGGTTTGGTGCCCTACAGATTTGGCATGTCTATTTGATCACCGCAGTGTTGGCATCTACCAGTGTCCTAGGAGGTCCCGCCAGATCTGCAATGACAGCAAGAGTTGTACCGCGTTCTCACCTGATGCATGCAGTTGCGACGAACACGGCGACCATGCAGATTGGATCGATGGTTACCCCGTTGATCTTCTTCCTAACCAGCCTGACCACTGATTTGACGCTATCGTTCGGCGTTATCGCTGTATTCGCTGGGTTCAGCGTGGTACTTCCGCTACTTATCAGCATTGATGGCCGGGCTGAGAGTGCGAGCACGGGCAAGTCACGTCTCAGAAATATCGTGGACGGTCTCAAATACGTAAAATCTCACCCAATCTTGCCAGGTCTCTACCTGCTCGACGTTGGTGTGACCATCGTTAGCTTCTACAGGCAACTTTTCCCGATATTTGCCCGTCAGTTATACGACGGCGGTCGGGGTACGATTTCACTTCTGACATTTGCGAATTCAATCGGCGGACTCGTGGGCAGTCTAATCGTGATGTTCACCCGCGACTACAAGGCCAAAGGGATGCTCGTTCTCTGGGCGACGCTTTTCTACGGAATTTTATTAATTTTCTTCGGCGCCACTACAGTGCTCTGGACGGGGATGATCGTAGTGATCTTTCTCGGAGCGACCGATGCCGTTGGAATGACTAGTCGACAGGCGATCGTCCAACTTACGACCCCGGATAACATGCGCGGTCGTGCATCTGCAGCACACTCACTGGCCGCGATGAGTGCGAACGGACTTGGACAAGCAGAAGTCGGGTTCATGTCGGACTTAGTTGGCGTCGATCGAACCATGTACATCGGTGGAATAGTCTCCATAGCAGTTGTGTTCCTGATCTGGTGGTTCGTGAAGGGCGTTCGGCAGTACCGCTACATCGAAGTTCCATCGGGCGCTGCTGTAGATGACGATTACGATTACGCACCGATACAGTTCGAGCCAAATGAGCAGCATGAAGCCGATCTGAGGAGTTTAAAGTGAAGATCACCGGAGTAAAGACGTTCATTGTCGACGGCGTATTCAGGCCGTGGACCTTTGTAAAGATCGAAACTGACTCTGGGATAGTTGGCTGGGGTGATTGCACCGAATGGCAGGCTGCTTATTCGGTAGCCGCAACCGTGAACCAGCTCGGCGAAAATATGATCGGCAAGGACCCGATGGCGTCTGAGGCCGCATGGTGGGATAACGCATCTTTCATGGTGCGCCAGCGCGGTGGCATCGCATACAAGGCGATGTCTGGCATCGATTCGGCACTGTGGGATATCCGCGGAAAAGCGCTCGACGCACCAGTGTGGCAGTTGCTCGGCGGCAAGATGCGAGATGAGTTACAACTGTACTGGTCCCACTGCGGATCTGATCGGGGGCGTTACTCAGAGCAACTCGGCGTGCCCAAGCTTTCGACACTTGATGATGTTCGCGAACTCAGCCAAGAGGTGCTTGATCAGGGATTCACTGGCATCAAGACCAACATCCTCGCTCTCGACGACCTCCCCTCTTTGCCTCGCAAAAAGAACGGTGTCGGGAATAGTGGTCAGATTTCATATCAACAGATTCAAAACGCAGTCAGCGTGATCGGGACGTTCCGTGAGGCGCTAGGCCCTGAAATCGGCATCGCTATCGATACTGCTCTCAGTTTCCGATTAGGCGGCGCTATAAAACTGGCGAGGGCACTCGAACCGTTCGACATGATGTGGCTGGAAACGGAAACGTGGGACCCGGGATCACTTCGTACAGTTCGAGAATCGACAACTACGACGATCTGCCACGGCGAAAGCCTGATGGGCCAAGAAGAATACAGACCGTTCTTCGAAACACATGCTCAAGATGTGATCATGCCCGATTTCGCCTGGAATGGTGTGACGATGGGCAAAAAGATATGCGATTTGGCTCATCTTTATGACGTTGCGGTTGCGCCACACAACTGCCATTCCCCGATGAATACGTTGGTTTCGGCGAATATTTGCGCTGTTATTCCGAATTTCATGACTCTCGAGTTCATCAACGACGACGCTCCATGGCGAGACGACATCATGACGCATCCGTTTGAGATCAAGAATGGCAATTTGTTAGTACATAATCGCCCGGGTTTGGGTTCAGACTTGATCGAGTCGGAACTAGAAAAACACCCATGGACCGGCGGAAACAACTTGTAAGTAGCCTGTGACCGTTACCAGCGAACAACCGATCTTCGAATGAACATCACCGTCTATCAACTCGATGCCTTCACCGATAAGCCGTTCTCGGGCAATCCCGCCGCGGTTTGCCCTCTGGACGAATGGCTGACGGATGACGTGATGCAGGCAATCGCCAACGAGATGAACCTATCGGAAACCGCGTTCTTCGTTCCAAGGCCAGACAGTGCAAACGAGTTCGATCTGAGATGGTTCACCCCAGCTGTCGAGGTCGATCTATGCGGGCACGCTACGCTCGCATCGGGTCACGTCGTATTGAATCGATTCAATACGGAGTTGGACAGCGTCACGTTCCACACTAGGAGCGGTCCATTAGGAGTCGAACGTAAAAACGATATGTTGGAACTCGACTTCCCGTCGAATCCGCCTGTTTCTATCTCTGACACCGATGAGATATCTGCTGTCGCCGCTGCTTTGGGAGCAACTCCAACCGAAGTTCTTCTGGCGAACACCACAGTCGCCGTATTCGAAAGTGAGTCCAACGTCGCCAATCTCAAGCCAGATTTCGCAGCCATCATGCAACTGCCGCAGCCGTGGCTTGTTGTCACAGCACCAGCAGATGCGAGCGAATACGATTTCGTGAGTCGATTCTTCGTTCCGACAGCCGGAATAAACGAAGATCCAGCTACCGGCTCCACACATACGATTCTGATGCCCTACTGGTCAACGAGGCTAGGCAGCACCAAATTGGTTGGGCGGCAAATATCAGCACGAGGCGGAACGATGTACTGTGAACTTGCTGGCGATCGAGTGAAAATCGCAGGAAACGTAGTCGAAGTCATGGTCGGCGAATTGAACATTGAAGCTTGACCGGATATTTCTTGATCGATCCTCAGCTCACCCGCCGGGTGCTGACCGCAAGCCGGGGACAGGCGATAATTCGCTCCTAATTACTCGTAAACGCACATGATCGGAAGATAATGCCGCCCGTCGAATCTGCCTTTTTGAACCTGTTGCGCAACGGAACCGTTCTCGTTGACGGCGGGATCGGATCGCTCATATTCCAACTGACCGGCCGACTTGCCTCCGCCGAATTTGTATATGAAGCCCTCAATCTGCGGAACCCGGCGCTCATCAAGGGAATCCATTCATCGAGCCTCGCAGCCGGTGCAACGGTGCTCACCACGAACACGTTCGCCGCCAATTCAGCCGAGCTGGCGTTGGCAGGTGTGGGCAATCAGACAACTGAGATCAACAAAGCCGCAGTTCAGATCGCCCGAGAAGCAATTTCCGAATACCAGATCGAATTCTCGGAACAAGGCAGTAGTTTCTTCGTAATCGGCTCGATAGGACCGGGAGGCGATGATATCGAAACTTACGAGTCACAAATCAACGCATTGATCGATAGCAACGTTGACGCCCTACTTTTAGAAACGTTTACAAATATCGATCTCGCAATGCAAATCACGGAGTCGATATCGAACAGAACCGATGCTCCGCTAGTAATCGTGCATGGCGCCCTCGATCCCGGTGTAGGTGAAAACCAGAGATGGCCGATGGAACCCTCGGAATTTGCCACTCGAGCCGCGGCCGCAGGCGCAGCGGTCGCTGGAATCAACTGTGTAGCGCCCTGGGTAGCCGCAGACTTCGTCGAAAGCGCAAAACAGGCTCCAGCCGTGAAATCTGGAGAACTGCTTCTCTCTGCGATGCCGAACGCCGGTGGCTTCGAGCGAATTGGGCACCGATTCCTTGCCAGAGCAAACCCCGAATACATGGGCACACTTGCGCGCCAACTCGGCGAATCAGGTGCGTCGCTCATTGGAGGTTGCTGTGAAGTACACCCCGAACACGTTCGGGAGATGTCGGCCTATCTGAAATCTCGCAGCTCTTCTGTGAATGCGGGGGCATCTGAGTCCGCCATTCCGGCAACCGTGCGCGACGATCACGAGAACGAACGTCGCAAAACCAACGGCGAATTCACCCGAAAGCTTGTTGATGGCGAATTTGCTATCAGCGTTGAAATGGTCGCCCCAACTGGTGCCGACCCAAAAGCACTTGATCTTCGAGCCAACATAGTCAGGGAGTTTGTTGACGAAGGTCTGGCAGATGCTGTTGATATCACTGATGGCTCTCGCGGTCTTCCACTTGTGCCCCCCGGCGATCTGGTAGAGCTAATCAGACGTCGTCTCGGTTGGCAGGAAGACGATGAAATCGAATTCATCGCTCACTTCGCAGGGCGTGATCTGAATACGCTGGCCGTTCAATCACGGCTAATGGGATATCACCTTCGTGGAATCATGAACGTTCTGTTCATCACTGGCGATCCGCCAAAGATGTCGCCTACCTACCCGCGATCATCCGCAGTTTTTGACATGAACTCGGTGCAGATGATCCGTGCAACTGCCGGACAACTCAACCAAGGCTGTGATTTTGGAGGCAACCCACTTGGTGGCAATCTTGAATCAGGTACCCAGTTTACCGTTGGCACCGGGTTTGAGCCCGAAGCCATAAACATGGCACTCGAGTTAGATCGATTGCAAGCGAAGATCGATGCCGGTGCGGATTATGTGATGACCCAGCCGATATTCGGTGGCTCGGCACTCTCGACTATCGAGCCGTTCAGGAATTCAATCTCGGTACTTCCTGGAGTGATGGTTCTACGGAATGCAGCGCACGCCGAACGTATCGCTCAAGTTCCGGGTGTGAATGTCCCGGCAAGCGTGATCGAGCAGTTGAAACGGTTCGACAATCCTTCCGATCAGGCCAAGGTCGGACTCGATCTCGCAGTTGAACAGGCTCATCGGTACCGATCAGAAGCCTGGGCCGGAATATACCTGATGTCGCCAGCATCGATGGGCGCAGCTATAGCGGTACTAAAAACCCTGGCCGAATAACGACCAGGGTTTTAGAAAAGGTTCAGTTGCCTGCTTCAGTAGCGCAGCGCCGGGCTAACCGCCATACGGTTGGCAGATAACGTTGGCACAGCTGAACAGGTTTACTTTTTCAGCGTCAAGGTTTTCGTAGAGGATCACCGGTGAGCCATCTGACCGCATAGCTGCAGCGTTCTTTCGACCGGCGACACCGTCCAGCACAAGAATTTTGCTGAGCGATGAACTACATTCAACGTCAGTGCACTTGGCCATTTTGAGAGCAGTCTTGAATTTGTCTTCATAGAAAACAACAGGGTATCCATCTTGACCAATTACGATCGCAGGCCACTGGCCAGACGAGCCCGAGTTGTCGACCACCGTGGTCGTTTCGGCACCGCATTGGAGATTAATACAGTGCAGCACTTTCAGGGAATCCGATGTTCGGTCGAAGTAAGCCATAACTACAAGGCCATCGACACCAACAGCAAGTGAGATGTACTCGCCTGTATTGGCAGTTGAATCAACTGTAGTTTGCGTTTTCGATGTGCATTTTTCAGTATCGCAGTGAACGACATTGAGCGACTGTGCAACCTTCGTTCGGTACGCAATTAGCGGCAATTCATCAAAGCCAATAATTATCTCTGTGTGTGTTACATCGTTTCCCGAATCGGCTATTGCAAACTCACTCGTACTGCAGGCTGCATCGGTGCAGAATGCGAACTTGAGTTGGCCGTTCGTGGTATCTCTGTAGCTGATCACAGGCATCCCATTTGGACGAATTGTGATCGAGTTGTACTGACCGACGTCGCCGTCATTGTCGACGAACACCGTCGATGCTGTGCTGCAGGCAATATCGGCACATCGCATTACCTTGAGATTGAACTCAACCGTTTGATCGGCGTGCGTCGTGTTGTCATAAAGGCTAATGACCGGACAGCCGTCGAGTCCGATCGCCATGTCGAGAAATTCACCAGCTTTGCCAGCCGACGACTGCTGAACCTTGTCGAAAGTAGAACAGTCGGTAGCCGTGCAGTGAACGGCGTTTATTAGGCGGGAGTTTCGGTTATAGAAAACAATAAACGGGAATCCGTCGACGCCGATCGCCATAGCCATGTCCTGGCCTGTCGCTACCGACGAGTCAATCAAAGTCGTGAGGTTTGTAATCGCATTGAGCCCGTCACCTGCAGCTCCGCCAGAGGAAGAACCGCAAGCCCAAGATCCATCTGCGAACGTCGCTGTTTGACCGTTCGTGCAAGAAAGACCAGCAAGGGTGTCGGCATCTCCATCCGCAATATCGACTGGAACACTTGTGAGCGCAGTCCAATCACTCGACGCGGCTATCGCTGCGTCGATTACAGTCGAACCGTAGTACTCGGTGTCGTGATCGTGATCCGATCGTGAAACTGAAGTTGCACTTCCGGTACCCGCTAGGTCGGCCGCAATCACATCGTCGATCAGTGTGATGCCAGTGCCAGCTTCGACACCCGCGGAACTACCAGTTGGACCAGTTGCGCCTACTGCTCCGGCTTCTCCCTGAGTACCGACGGACCCAATTGCACCTTTTTCTCCGGTGTCACCCTTTTCGCCTGCCGGTCCTTGAGACCCGA
Source organism: Dehalococcoidia bacterium (assembly GCA_963694185.1). GTDB lineage: Bacteria > Chloroflexota > Dehalococcoidia > Lucifugimonadales > Lucifugimonadaceae > Lucifugimonas. Next base: position 3,090 of record CAVOCL010000007.1, on the reverse strand, counting down.
TTTCACCCTGCCCTCCAGATGTACCTGTCGGACCCTGGGGGCCGTCGACACCGGCTGCGCCATCACATGCTGCGAACGCAACAATGCTCAAGGACAGCAGTGCAGAAAGCACAGCGAGTCGAATAATTCGGGATGATTTGGACGTCGATAAATTTAAATAGTTGATTACAGAAAACATTGAATACCTCTTATCCGGTAGGTTTCGCTGTTCTCCCCCTCAACACGCCTAGTTCGATAAATACAGGTTTGAAGTGAACCGAAAAATGCTCAGTAAATAAAAAGGCCGTTGGTGCAGTGCATCAACGGCCTTTTTTTATTCAGTTCTAAGTTAGAACGTTAGCTCCATACGCGGTCGTGAGCATCGAGATCGTCCCATTCGGACGTATCTTCGAATGCCCCTGCCGGGTAGACAGATGCACGCCGTTCACTCGACTTGGCCAGATTCTCCTCAATAGCCTCTTCATTCAGTTCGAGGCCGAGACCCGGTGCATCAGTAACGGTTACGAATCCGTCCTTGATTAAATCGCCTTCTTGACCAACGAGGTCAACAAGGTCGTTCCACCATGGGTTATCAACGGAGTGCATCTCGAGTGCGATGAAGTTTTCCATCGCCATCGCCGAGTGTGCGTTCGCCATCGCAACGATCGGCGATCCAGCCTGATGAAGTGCAACACCAATTCCCGCGTCACGGCAGTAATCGGCAATACGCTTGGTCTCGATAATTCCACCCGATGTTGCCAGATCGGGGTGTGCAACTGATATCGCACGTCCGTCTACCAGAGGTTTGAAGCCATCGAGCGTGTAGATGTCTTCACCTGTGCAAACAGGAGTGTCGACACCGGCCTTGAGAGCCTTCCACTGATCCACAAACTGCCACGGAATCATGTCTTCGTACCAGGCAAGAGTGAACTGGTCGAGCGCTTTACCGATGCGGATAGCATTCTCGACACCCATGTGACCGAAGTGGTCGGATGCCAGAGGAATTTCATAACCGATGATGTCTCGAACTGCGCCAACGTATTCCTGCATCTTGGAAATTCCGTAGTCAGTCACCTGAATTCCGGTGAACGGGTGCATCAAGGTGTTTGATTCTTGCGAAATCTTCTTGTTGATAACACCGCCTTCAAATTCTTCTGCAATCCAGGTTCCGATGTCCATTTTCAGGAACTCGAACCCTCGATCCATTCGATCCTTGAGCAACTTGCCCATTTCTTCGGGATCTTTCTTCGAAGGAGTGTCGGCGTAGACCTTGATCTTGTTATCGCGGTACTTGCCACCTGCAAACATGTATGCCGGCACGCCGAAGGCTTTACCTGCGAGGTCGCAGAGAGCCATTTCGATACCGCAAACACCACCGCCGAGACGACCGTCACCACCGAAGGGCTTGATCTTCTGGAATAAGCGGTCGATGTCGCACGGGTTTTCACCGAGAATGCGGCTCTTTAGCATCAGTGCGTAACGTGCCGAAGCGCCGTCACGAACCTCACCTAATCCAACCAGACCCTGGTTCGTTTCAAGCTTGATGATTGGCCATCGCCATCCACCACCACCTACAACAGCGATACGCATGTCGGTAATTCGAAGGTCGGAAGGACTCGAAGAAGTGCTTATCTGGTCAACTGCGCTTGTGTTCTGTTCTGCCAATTTACTGTGTGTTCCTTGTTTCTAACTTGCCGATCAAATAGTGAAATGCCTACTTAGGCCGATTTGCTTTCCACTCTTCGAAATCTTTGTCCATATCTTCAGAGAATTTTCGGTCAACCTCACCTGGAGTGTAGACGCCTTCCCTGATTCGTTGCTGTCCAAACGCGTCTTTCAGCCGAATGGCTTCCGATCGTTCGACAACTTCAAGTGCCAGATGCGGTGGGATAAATATCACACCTGTGCTCGTGCCAAGAACAACGTCACCAGGCACGCAAGTCGCCTCACCAATGCGAGTTATTCCGTTTATATCAGGCATGCTCACGTCGAGAATTGCACTTGGGTCAACACCTCTTATGAATGCATTGAACTCGTCCATCTCAAGAATTCTCTGCGTGTCGCGTATCCCGCCGTCGATCACCATTCCGGTGCCAGAACGTGACTTGATTGCAGTCGCAAGGTTGTCTCCAGCGAATGTTCCGTTGAAGATCTTGCCGAACAGGTCGACGACTATCAGATCGCCCTGCTCAAGCTCATCAATAACCCACGAATTCTGAAATCCAACCCGCTGGTCTTGTTCGCCCTGCTTATCGATTGAATCATGCACGTCGGGTCGACGCGGCACCCAACGGCAAGTAACTGCCCTGCCCACAAGCACGCGGTCTGGATGAAGGTTCATCCAATCGCCAGCGAATTGGAAAGCGTAGCCGTTGCTCTTGCAAGTGCCCCACGCTTCCTCGGTAGTCACGAGTTTCATTCTTTCGAGAATGTCATCCGGAACAAGTGGTCTTCCGTTCGAATCACGTTCGCCATCCCATTCTTTGGTGACGGCGCGAATCATCTCTGGGTTAGTTACTTTCATAGTTTCCTTAGGAAAAATCAGGCGAAATGCGAGGGCGAATAATCAACGAAAAAGTCTACACCTAGACCTGTGGAGCAGGAGTACCGTCGGGGTTCAGGATCTGCGCCTGTATCAAAGCCTGTTTCATCTCTGCCAGTTGGGCTTCACTCAACGGAAGATTCGGTTTTCGTGGGACGGTTCCCTCGTAGCCCATCAAGTTTAATCCTGCTTTCTGGACTCCCACACCCCATGACATGCCCACGAAGTCCATGTGGTTAATACGCTCTTGCATTTCACGGGCTTCCGCGTAACGGCCATCGATGCACGCTTGAATAATATCTCGGGCAATGTGTGGTCCCCAGTTTGCAAACAACAAACATCCGCCAACTGCACCAATCATTCCACCGGGCATGAGTAGCGTGCCATTGCAAGTCCAAAACTTCACCTTTTCATTGACGAAGGATGACATTCGGCACTCGTATCGGTAGTTGAGCGACATGATGTAGGCAAACACGTTGTCCATCGCCGTGATATCGCTCAGTTCGTCACCAGTAATATCGATTCCCATCACGGTTTTGGGCTGATGAATCACCACGATTGGAATCGGG
>CAVOCL010000006.1:0-17985 GCA_963694185.1 Dehalococcoidia bacterium | reverse complement strand
AGGCAAAAGAACTCAGGAACAACAATAACGATGAAAGTCCTAATCACCGGAATCACAGGTCGTGTCGGCGCTAACGTCGCCCAGAACTTTATGGAGCGGGGTCACGACGTGCGTGGATTCGTTTGGCCGGGCGATCCTCAGGCCGAGAAAATGAAGGCCGTAGGCGCCGACATTGTGCAGGGCGATCTTGCGAGTTCAGCTGATGTAAATGCGGCCGTCGATGGGCAGGAAGTTATTCTGCATTTGGGTGCAGCGTTTCAGGCGGGAGGTCCGTTCACTCCCGAGCTGTATTTCGACACGAACGTGAAGGGCACGTTCAACGTTCTCGAAGCGGCGCTGGGTCTTGGTGATCGGCTGAAGCACGTATTCATCACGAGTACCGATGCGACGATGTTCAAGTACCCCGAAGGCGGGATAGACGAACCAATTGCCGAAGACTCCCTCCCGCTTTCGACCACCGATTGGTACGGATACTCAAAGGTTTTGTGCGAAAGCCTGCTGAATCGTTACCGCGCTCAGCACGATCTCCGCGCCACCATCATTCGATTCGCCAACGTCTGGGGTGCTGGCGAAATATTGAACTTCAAGCAGTTCCAGCTGAATCACTTCCTACAGCAATTCGAAGGTCGAACCGACGACGCAGGTAAAGCTACTTACGAGATTTTGCAGGCCGAAGCTGCCAAAGACGGTGGTGTTCCCAGGCTGATCGTGGCTCGAGATGCGAACAGTCGACCTTGGAAAAAGCATCAGATCGAGGTGCGAGATATCGTTCATGCCTACGAGCAGGCGGTAGGCAATCCAAACACGTTCGGCAACGTCTACCAGCTGGGTTCCAAAGAGCCGTTCACGTGGGACGTATTGATTCCGTACATTTCAGAAAAGACCGGGATGCCGTACTCGACCGTCGATCTGCCGACGAACCCGACTTTCTACGAATACGATCTATCGGCAGCACGCAACGACTTTGGCTACTCGCCAAGCCTCTCGCTGTTCGAGATGGTCGACGAGGCAATTCGCTACAACGCCGAAGGCGGCGGCGGAATTATTCCGACGAGCGTTTAGGCCCCCAACGCCAGATCTACGACGGACGGACCTTGTTCATCGCTACATAAATGCCAATGCCGAGCCCGATGTACGCAACGACGTTTAGGAACACGCCGTTCCAAACCCCGAGCATCGATGCCACCGTGAATCCCACGATCCAAATCACGAACATCGTGAACGCTGCGACAATCCGTAATCGGGCATCGAGCTTATTCTTGCCCGCCCGCCTGACGAAACTACCAACCGGTGCGCCGCCAAAAGCGATTACGAATGCGGCGGCAACGTTGCCAATCTGGAAACCAAGCGGCAACACCCAGAGAACCCAAACCATTACGGCGTAGATGATTCCGAAAACGAACGCTCCGCCAAACGAAACCGCAATAGCCGATGTCAGCTCGATAGGAGTTGATCGAAATATCGGTGACTGACCGATGGTCGCACAATCGGGGCAGCGAGCCCCCACCGGAGACTGCACCATGCATTGTGGGCAAATCAGATCGTCGCATCGTCCGCAGCGCAGATTAGAAGCTACCTCGGGATCGCGAAGGCAGAATGTGTCGAATGTGTCGTTAGTCATTGGCGAAACAGGATACCCACAAATTGTGGATATATATCGAAATAAACTCGATATTGGCTACCGCTTGATCCAGTCTTCTCTATCGGCGATGTCGCGATCAAAAACGAGACGAGTCCACAGAAGGTGACCAGAAATGACGCCTGCATTGTCTCGCAGAGAGTTAGATGTCATCCGCTTGGCTGCGGTTACAAGTGCGAACGCCACCGAGAACCAGACCAACTCAATCGGAAGGTTCAAAAGAGCAGCCCATATCGGCATCAGAATCACGGCTATCAAGAACCAGACAGCCGAGTCTTTCCAGGGTGTAAACAGCACTCCAATCGCGGGCACCGATCCGTAAATGATCAGCAACGGCAGGTTGAGGCCAAGCGTTGCGCCCAGCATTGTCGCCATTCCACGACCACCGTGAAATTTAGAAAATATCGACCAGTTGTGACCTATCACACCGGTAATTCCGGCAGCCGCCTCTACACCAATTCCAAGACCGAGTACCCTGTCGGATGCGATCACTACCGGCAGTAATCCCTTTACGCCAATGTCGAAAATCACCACTGGAGCCGCCCATTTCGCTCCTACTTGAGCGGTGAGATTCGATGAGCCAATGTTCCCTGTACCGCGCTCTCGAATATCGACCCCGCTAGCGATTCGTCCTACGAGATACGAAGTTGGAATCGACCCAACTATGTAGGCTCCTACAATTACGGCGATGATCAGTAGGGGATGCATGTCGATCAGCCTAATCCCGCCGGGACGCTCCCGATTTTCGAACCATGCGTCGCTCGTGCCTTTGCCAGCAACTTCGAAACGGTGTCGGGCGGTGGTCCGTTGGTGCCGGGAGTGGTTTCGTTCTTGGCTCCGAGAGCGTGATAGTCGGTTCCACCGCTTGGCACAAGATCGTACCGAGTGGCGATATCGAGGTACTCGTCACGTCGGTCGCTTGCATATTTTTCGGCGTACACCTCGATGCCCGCCAGCCCCACATCGACCAACTGTTTTACGAGATTGTCGAGCTTGTTCACGGTTCGAGGGTGAGCGATTACGCCGATGCCGCCTGCTGCATGAATCATCTCAAGCGCTGCGACCGGATGTAGCTTGGGTCGAGGAACTCGCGCTACACCCTTTTCACCGATATACCTATCGAACGCCTCGGCAACGGTTTCGACGTGTCCAGCTTCGACCATTGCTCGTGCAATATGTGGCCTGCCAACTGATCCACTCGCCATTTCAACTACCCGCTCCCACGACACGGGACGTTTTATTTCAGCGAGCCGATTCACCATCGCACGGGCTGCTTCAACCCGCTCAACCCTGAACTGCTCCAGCTTCGATTGCATCACGGTATTGTCGGGATCTATGAAATATCCGAGCAGGTGCAGTTCCGATTCTTCATCGGAGGTACCGAGTTCGATTCCGGGTATAACGGTCAACTGCGGGTGGGCTGCCGACGCTTCGATTGCTTCGTTGAGGCCGTTTGTTGAGTCGTGGTCGGTTACGGCAACGACACGCAGGGATGTTGTGGCCACCTGGTCGATAAGCTGCCGTGGAGTGAGCGTGCCGTCGGAGGCCGTTGTGTGCAGGTGCAGATCGATTTCGACGGGCCATTCAGGACGAACCGCTGGCGAAGTTTGGTCGTAGCGACTGCCCTCGGCATTTTGGTCTTGCGAGTCGCTCAAACTTCGATCTGCCTGTCGACACGCTCAACCGAAGTCGCCAATCCCGTGGAGCTATCGACGTCAATAAGCACCGAGTTGAAGTTGATCAACCCGCTGCGCACAGGCTGCATCCGCTGGCGACGACCCGAAAGGAATCGAGCGAGCGATCCTTCAGGCTCTACGCCGAGTATGGAATCGACAGCGCCGACCATCCCGAGATCAGTCACGAATCCGGTGCCTTCTGGAAGTACTTTGCAATCGGAGGTTGGTACGTGGGTATGCGTGCCGACAACAGCAGCTACTCTGCCATCGAGATGCCATGCGAGTGCTGCTTTTTCTGACGTTGCTTCGGCGTGGAAATCGACGACGATGGGCTTGCCCTGTCCGAATCCACCGGCAAGCAGATCATCGACTACTGCGAACGGCGAATCGAACTCACCAACCCATACTCGACCGATCAGGTTGATAACAGCTACCGGGCCTGAATCATCTGTTGCGCCTCTGCCGGGCGTGCCGAGCGGGTAGTTCAGTGGGCGTAAAACTGGTAAATACGGATCGTCGAGATGCTCGATGAACTCTCGTTTGTCCCAGACGTGGTTGCCTGTGGTGATAACGTCGGCTCCGGCTTCGACCATCTCGGTTGCGGTGTCGATAGTGAGCCCGATGCCCGCTGCGAGGTTCTCGCCCTGCAGCGTCACGAAATCGATATCGAGTTCGGATTTCAGATTTTTCAGCAGGCCACCAACGGCTTTCCGGCCGCCGCTGCCAACAACATCACCGATCATCAATATCCGCATAAAAGCCTTTCGCATTTCCGTTCAAATTCACGGCACCAACATGAGGTTGCTCACACTGCGCGTTCAACAATGCGGGAAGTGGCGGGCGAATTCAAGCTTGGACCGAAATGTAAAACTAACGATCGAAACCCGAGATTGCTGAATCCAAGATTTCGAGCACCCGTTCTGGGTGTTCGTGATGAAGCTGATGAATTGCTTCCCCAACGGCCGCCCGGAGTACGTTCGATCTTTCCCTAAGCAACTCGTATCCAGATTCCTGATCCTGTTCATACGTGCCGTCCGAAGTCACCATATCGTCGCCCACATGCAGCAAGCCGTTCGCACCGTTCGGGAGTCGATCTGGGTAGCTCTCGAGTTCGGCCATCGTCGGTCTCTCGTAGTAGGGATGATCAACGCAATTTCCGTACCGATTGCAATCACCAATGTGGTCGAAACGCCACACCAAAACCTTAGCTGCCATAACCAACTCTCCAGCGTTAATTACCTAGAACGACGTTACGAAAGGTCTTAGATTGACTGTGCCCGATTGGCAAAGTAGCAGAGGCCCGACGAACTATCGCCGGGCCTCCCTAATTTCGTATCCGATCAACAAGCCCCAGCGCTACTGCGCAACCTCAATCGATCTCGACTCCCTTATAACCACCACCCGGATTTGGCCGGGGTAGGCGAGAGTCTCCTCTATCTTGGCCACGATGTCTCGTGCCAGCGCCGCAGCAGTCACGTCGTTCACGTTTTCTGGATCGACCAGAACCCGCACTTCACGACCTGCCTGAATAGCGTAAACACGCTCAACACCCTCGAACCCTCGTGCCACTTCTTCAAGCGCCTCAAGCCTCTGGATGTAGTTCTCTATAGTGTCGTACCTCGCACCTGGTCGAGCCGCACTAATAGCGTCGGCCGCAGCAACAAGGAACGATTCCACCGTTGTCATTTCTCGATCATGATGTTCCCGAATGCCCGCGACAACACGTTCATTCTGACCATATCGCTTTGCAACGTCGGCACCGATTTCGGCGTGAGGTCCATCGACCTCGTGAGTTAGTGCCTTACCGATATCGTGCAAGAACCCTGCTGTCTTGGCGATCTGAGGATTAGCCCCGATCTGTGCAGCAAGAATCCCAGCCACAAGCCCGACTTCAACCGAATGTTGAAGAACGTTTTCGCCGTAGCTGTATCGAAACTTCAGGCGACCTATCAGCTTCACCAGTTCGGGATGCAGACCTTTTACGTCGGCATCGAACATAGCTTTCTGACCCGCTTTGCGAACCGTTTCGTCGACCTCAGTGCGTGCTTTCTCGACCGATTCTTCGATGCGAGCCGGGTGAATCCGACCATCTTTAATGAGCTGATCAAGTGCAATCCGTGCAACTTCACGGCGTATCGGGTCAAAGCAGGAAATCGTTATCGCCTCGGGAACATCGTCGATTATTAGATCGACTCCCGTAGCTGCTTCGATAGCTCTGATATTTCGACCTTCTCGACCGATCAGCCTTCCCTTCATTTCGTCGTTTGGCAACGGAATGGTGGTTACTGTCGCTTCTGATACGACTTCAGCCGCAAGTCGCTGCATGCTCGCAGCAAGAATTACGCGTGCCTTGTCGTCTGCCTCGTCCTGTGCCTCTAGTTCAGCATCCCTATATCGGCGTGCTAACTCGAACTGGATATCTTCTTCAGCCTGATCAAACAGTTGTTGTCTGGCATCTGCCATTGAAAGACCCGAAATAGTTTCGAGTCGTTCACCAGCTTGTTCTCTCAACTCATCGACAGCCGATTTATCATCGGCCAATTCGGATCGTTGGTCTTTGAGCCCAGATTCCTGTTCGTTGAGTGAATCTGTCTTGCTCTGAAGCGTCTCTTCTCGTGCTTCGAGACGACTCTGCTGGCGTTGTATTTCTAACTTCTGTTTGTTGAGCTTGCCTTCCGCATCGCTGCGTACTTGAAGTGCCTGCTCTTTTGCGTCGAGAAGAATCTCCTTGCTGCGAGCGTTGGACCTGCGCATTTGCTGCGCCGATGCTTCTTCTACTGCTCGCTGTGATTTTGCCGAAAGGATGTTGTGGAGACGGAAGCCCACTAAGCTTCCAACCACAACCGCAACTAGGGCTACCAGGACGGCTATGAGGATGGTGTCCATCCTTGCCCTCCTGAGCCATTGGTTATTCTGTTTTAGTTTCAGTTATTTTCTGTGTGTAAAACACGGCTGAATGCCCGCGCACAACTGAATAGTAAGTTCGCAATTGCATTCACGCAAGGAAACAAACTTGTAATTGAGTTCTACAAAGGTAGTTCCGAAGCAATAAAAAACGCCGCAACCATAAGGCTGCGGCGTTTTTGTGAGTTCTTTCGAATTTTTCCAAATAAGAAGGAGGGTTACTCTTCTTCGGAAACTCCGTCTTCGCTGTCTCCGTCGACTGCATCTTCGCTGTCGCCATCGACTTCTTCGCCCTCGGCACCCTCTTCGCCTTCTTCGGCAGGTACGAGGTCTTCTTCAGCGGTTACACGAGGCGGCTGGATCCATGCGATTCGATCTTCTTCTGGGCCGGCAAGAGTAACGCCAGGTGGAAGCTTCACTTCGCTTGCAAGAATCGCAGAGTCGATTTCCATCAGGCCTGAGCAATCGATAACGATTTCGTTCGGTACATCGAACGGCTTTGCTCGAACCAGAATCTCGAACGCACCCTGGGTAACAACACCCGCACCACCGGCAGTACCAGGGGCTTCTTCCTGACCAGTCAGAACCACTGGTACCGGAGTTTCAACTTCCTGCTGTACGTCGACACGTTGGAAATCTACGTGCTGAATGGCGCCGGTCACTGCGTGTCGTGCAATTTCACGAACGATAGTGACAGTTTCTTTTCCGCCACCAACCTTCAGAGTAACGGGAGTGGTTCGACCCGCTGTTCGGAGTGTGGACCGAAGCTCGGCCTCATCTGCCTGAAGCGACTCGGAATCGAGATTCAGACCGTACATGTGAACGGGAGTAATTCCCAGTCGCCTTAGCGCTCGGTTTTTCTTACCAAAGGCTGTGCGAACATCGACGCTTAGCGAAACGTTATCCATAACGATCTTCTCCGAATGAATATGCGGGTTGGGGACCAAAAACGGGTCTTACCAAGAGCAAAAATAAACAATAAATGTGCGATCAGAATTCAGATTCCTATCTCGCACAGCTACTAATCGTACCACCAAGTAGACATTTCGTAATGAAATCCTGAGCAGATTCACCCAGCGTTGGGGCTGGACCGACCAAATGTCGACATATCAGGTCAGGAATCCTGCACCGGTGCTATCATTAGAAGGCTGAAAAGTTCAATTTGAACTGAACTCATTTCGAATACGGGTTGTATTGGTAATTGAGGCTGCTGAATCTTCTATTCGCCCCTCAAATAACCGATCCTGAACCGGTTTCTGGAGATATCATCATGCTGGTGCCAATGAAGGTGGATTACGGGGTTAGAACCCTGGTTTATCTCGCGCTCCAAGAGGATGCGGCTCTCAGAAAATCAGCCGATAGTGATTCAGAAGATCAAAACGCTCCCGAATTTACTTCCACGTCCGATATTGCTAGTGCGCAGCACATCCCGGAACCTTACTTACTGAGAATCTGCTCGGAATTGCAAAAATCCGGGCTCATAGAATCTCGACGAGGTCCACAGGGTGGTCACAAACTGGCGAAATCCAGTGACACCATCTCGGTGAGTGACGTCGTGAACTCGGTCGACTACTCCCTAGCACCAATCGACTGTGTCGAAGAGCCGGAGGGCTGTAGGCTCTCTGGGGCTTGTTCGCAGCGCGAGCTCTGGAGTGACATCGAGAACATGCTGCTAGAGCACTTGAGCAAAGTTAAGATCAGCGAGCTGATGAGCCAGCAATTGGTGATGACTGCTGCAGCAGTACCGGTAAAAGTGAGTTTTTAGGGCCGAATTCGGCAACTAAACCTGAAAACTAACTGCATCCGGTTCGCCAGAACTGAATCTAACTGAACAATTAGCTGCTTCAATCCATGGTTCAACGCGCCTGCCTGTACTGATATGGCGATTTACGTCGAACTGCGGAGTAGAATTCAAAGGTAGTGCCTTGATTGAACTTGGAATGGACGTCAAAAAGCGTCTGCATCAATCGGGTTGAGAATAGATAGAGGAATTATTAGGGACATGGCACAGACCAACGGCTTCACGCCACTTACGCCCGGACAAGTACAGCGATACAGCCGCCACCTGATCATGGATGGTGTTGGCAGCGTAGGCCAGCGAAAACTGATCGATTCGAAGGTGCTGATCATCGGTGCTGGTGGACTTGGTTCACCCGTAGCGCTGTATCTGGCACTGGCCGGAGTTGGAACGCTTGGCATTGTCGACTTCGACACTGTTGACGTTTCGAACCTTCAACGCCAAATTCTGCACACCGATGCAGACGTTGGGCGCCCGAAGGTTGTTTCCGCCAAAGAGACGATCAACGCGCACAACCCGGAAGTAAACGTCATCCTCCATGAGGAGCCGATTAACTCCGACAACGCGATGGACATCATTCCCAACTACGACATCATCGTAAACGGGGCCGATAACTTCGCAACTCGATATCTTGTAAACGACGCATCGTTCCTTGCTGGCAAGCCACTCGTAGATGGCGCCATTTTGGTGTTCGATGGTCAGGCGACCACGTATCAGCCGGGTCACGGTTGCTACCGTTGCATGTTCCCAGAGCCCCCTCCCCCAGGTGAAGTTCCGAACTGTTCAGAAGCTGGCGTCATTGGCGCGCTTCCGGGCCTCGTCGGTTCAATTCAAGCGTTGGAAGTCATCAAGTTGGCAATGGGTGTTGGTGAAACTCTCACCAGCCGCATGCTGCTTATCGACGCTCTGACGATGGATTTCCGAGAGATAAAAATTCGCCAGAACCCGGATTGCAAACTTTGCGGAGCTAACCCGGAAGTCACAGAATTAATCGATTACGAGATTTTCTGCGGAATCCTACCTCCAGCAACTATCGAAGAGCAGATGGTGTCGGCCGATTAATCGGCCGGCGTCACGCCGCTCGGCGTTGCACTGAAAACCCGAATCGCAATCTGGTCACAACCCTAAGAGATTAGAAAACTCACGAAAGAAATTTCTTGGCCTCAACTTTTGTCGCGCCATCAACGGCGATAAAAAAGGACGCACTACAAGCCATTGGCAATACGCCTCTGGTAGATGTGTCAGTTCTAAGCCCAGATCCTAAGATCAAGATCTACGGCAAGCTGGAATCGGTGAACCCAACCGGTTCGGTGAAAGACCGCGCTGCGCGATCGTTGATTCTTACAGCAGAGAAAGAAGGGCTGATAAAGCCCGGCGACACGATTTTAGAACCGACCTCGGGTAACACCGGACTCGGACTGGCGATGATTGGAAAGATCAGGGGTTACAACGTGAAAGTTGTTATGCCCGCCAGCGTGCCGCCCGAACGTGTTCACTTGCTGGAAGCTTTTGGGGCGGAAGTCATTCTGTCGCACAAAGACAAGGGCACCAACGAATCGATTCTCATGGCGAAGCAAATCGCCAGCGAAAATCCTTCGTACTACATGCCTTATCAGTACGGCAATCTTGCCAACCCGCTCGCTCACTACACGACCACCGGGCCCGAGATCGCTCGTGATCTCCCGGATGTCGATGCGTTCGTTGCTGGTCTCGGAACCGGCGGAACACTGATGGGTGTCGGTAAGGCGCTTCGCGAGCACAACCCTAAAATCGAGATCGTCGCTACGGCTCCGCATCCCGACGACAAGGTGCAGGGCTTGCGTTCGATCGAACACGGCTTCATCCCGCCGATCCTCGATCTCGACAAGCTCGATAGTCGAATCCTCGTAGATGGCGAAGAAGCGTTCTACTGGACCAGGCGCCTACTTACCGACGCCGGCGTATTCGTTGGAGTTTCTTCAGGCGCAACGTTTGCCACGGCTCGAAAAATCGCACAGAAATGGTCGAAAGAAGGACGTGAAGGCAAGATCGTCGCAATGTTCGCCGACGGCGGCTGGAAGTATCTTTCAACCGGCATTTATGGTGAATACTTCAAGTTCAAACAGTCAGAGATCGAAGGCAAAACCTGGTGGTAGGCGACTAGCCCCCCAGATAACCAAATTTAGAGTTAGTATCACGACCCGCAGCCGATTTTTGGCTGCGGGTCGTTTTGTGCCACTGGCACATTTTCTTGGAGTCGCAGACATTGCCAGATAGTTCCTCAGGTTCTGAGTTGATTTTCAAGACCGCTCGCGAGCAGGCGAAGCTGATCGCCACTGGCGAGATTTCGTCGGAAGAATTAGTAAACGCACATCTGGCACAGATCGAACGAGTGAACCCAGCCGTGAACGCAATGGTGACGATGGTCGCCGACGATGCGTTGGATCGGGCGTGCGAGGCCGATATGGCCCAAATGAACGGCGAAAGACTTGGTCCCCTGCATGGTCTGCCGATCGCCATCAAAGATCTCCAGAACACCAAGGGAATTCTCACCACCCAGGGCTCACCGATCTACAAGGATCACATTCCAACGAGCGATGCGCTGATCGTCGAGCGGGTCAAGCGAGCCGGGGCGATCGTAATCGGCAAGTCGAACACTCCGGAATTTGGCGCAGGGTCACAGACTTTCAATCCCGTGTTCGGTTCAACAAAGAACCCTTATGACATCAGCAAAACCTGTGGCGGCAGCTCGGGAGGCGCTGGCGTGGCGCTCGCTACCGGCATGGTGTCGATCGCAACAGGCTCCGATCTCGGTGGATCGCTAAGAAATCCTGCCGCATGGTCGAACGTGGTCGGCATTCGACCCGGCCCCGGACGTGTACCAGCCATTGGTGGAGATCTGGGCTGGTCAACACTTTCGACAGACGGCCCGATGGGACGTACGGTCGACGATGTCGCACTTCAACTCAGCGTCATGGCAGGGCACGATGACAGATCACCGCTGTCGATTCGCGGCTCTGGCGAAAACTTTTCAGGCTCGCTGGAACGCGACTTTAAAGGCGTAAGAATCGCCTGGAGCAAAGACCTTGGCGGTCGGCCCATTGACGCCGAAAACAGCCGGGTAACCGAAGCCCAAAAGCACGTATTTGAAAACCTCGGATGCATCGTTGAAGACGATGAACCCGATCTTTCTACCACCGATGAGATATTCCAGGCTCTGCGTGCCTACAGCTTCGGTATCAAGCACGAAACTCACATGCGTGATCACCGCGACAAGCTGAAAGAAACGGTTATCTGGAATGCCGAGCAAGGCCTAAAGATGTCGGCTATCGAAGTGGCTCACGCCGAACGTCTGCGCACCCGACTCTGGGAGCAGCTGATGACGTTCTTCGACAAGTACGAATTTCTGGCGCTGCCCGTTACTTCGGTGCCACCGTTTTCTATCGACCTCGAATACCCGACCGATATCAACGGCATCGAACCCGAAACGTATCTCGACTGGATGTGGCCGTGCTACGCGATTTCGGTAACTGGCCTGCCAGCAATGTCGGTGCCAGCAGGCTTCACTAAGGACGGTCTGCCGGTTGGCTTGCAGCTGGTTGGTAGGCCTCGTGACGAAATGGGTCTGCTGCAACTGGCAAGCGCATTCGAAGGCGAAACAAACTACTGGAAACAACGACCGGGCGTAGTTAGCTAACAAACCATTCAGGGGGCGAACATGGATCTCAAACTTCAGGGCAAACGAGCCATCGTCACAGGCGGCAGCAAAGGCATCGGCAAAGCGATAGCACGCACGCTCGCCGAAGAAGGCGTGACCGTCGTCATCGCATCACGCGGCAAAGAAGCACTCGATGCCACCGCCGAAGAACTCACCAACGAAACCGGCTCCACTGTAACGGGAGTCGTGACCGACACCGGCTCCGATGAAAGTGTCGCCAACCTCATCGTTGAAGCAAAAGGCATCATGGGTGGCATCGATATCCTAGTTAACTGCGCAGCTCGCCCAGGCGGCCAGAGCACTGTCCCAACCCTCGCGGGAGTCACCACCGAAGAGTTCAACGACCACATGAACGTCAAAGTCATGGGCTACCTCAGATGCGCTCGTGACGTTGCACCAGTCATGACCGAGCAGGGGTGGGGACGCATCATCAACATCTCCGGAATGGCATCCAGAAACACCGGAACCGTAGTTGGCTCAATGCGAAACGTGGCCGTTACCGCCATGACCAAGAACCTCGCAGTTGAACTCGGCCCAAGCGGCATCAACGTAACGGTTGTTCACCCCGGGATGACCCGTACCGAGGCGACCGAAGGCGTCATAGCGCGCAGGGCTGAAGCAACCGGTCAAAGCGAAGAAGTGGTCGAACGGCAAATGGCTGAAGGCAACTCGTCACGAACGTTCATCGATGCGTCCGACATCGCCTACGTCGTAACGATGCTGGCATCTCCACTTTCGATAGCGATCAACGGCGACGTCATCGCAGCTGGCGGCGGCGTTGGAACTGCGATCTACTACTAGCTGGAAGCCTACTCCGAACGCCGAAGCAGCCTGCCTGAATGCCTCTCACCCGCAATCTGCAAGTATGATTGTGTGGCTCTGACTTTTAGTCGCCAATAAACGCCCCAAAATTACTGATCAAGTCGCCTCTACAAAATCTAGAGGTACCCCGCACGGAGATTCACGCCAGATGACCAAGCTCGCCGCAAACCTTTCGATGATGTTCAACGAGGTCGACTTTCTCGATCGCTTTGAAGCCGCGGCAAATGCCGGGTTCAAAGGTGTTGAATATTTGTTCCCTTACGACTTTCCGGCAGAGCAGATCAAAGAAAAGCTTGATGCACACAACCTAACTCAGGTTCTCTTCGACTTCCCTGCTGGTGACTGGGAAGCTGGCGATCGCGGCTGCGCTTCTTTCCCTGATCGTGTTGGTGAATTTCAAGACGGAGTTGGCAAGGCTGTTGAGTACGCCAAAGTGCTCGGTTGCGAACGGCTAACGGTTCTCGCAGGCAAGGCAACTTCAGGCGTAAGCGCCATGAAAATGCACGAGACCCTGATCGACAACCTCAAATTCGCATCTAACGCCGTTGCCGGTACTGACATCACGATTCTGCTCGAAGCCATCAACACCATCGACATCCCCGGCTATGCAGTGTTCCGCACCAACCAGAGCCGATCGGCGGTCGAGGCATCTGAAGCATCGAACGTGAAGGTGCAGTACGACATCTACCACATGCAAATAATGGAAGGTGACATCACTCGGGCTATCGATGCCAACATGGACGTTATCGGCCACTTCCAGCTCGCCGACAACCCGGGTCGCCACGAGCCTCGCACCGGCGAAATCAACTACGATTTCCTCCTTCCCTACATCGATTCCAAGGGCTACGACGGCTGGGTTGGCTGTGAATACGCCCCCGCTGGCGATACCGTTGCCGGTCTCGGCTGGGCCGCGAAGTATCTCTAATTAGTTCACTTACGAAAACGTTCGCACACGAGATAAAGAAACCCGATGCCCAAGCTCGAAGCTAACTTGCAGTGGATGTTCAATGAGTACGATCTGATCGATCGCTATGACGCCGCGGCTCGTGCCGGGTTCAAAGGTGTGGAGCTTCAGGCACCGTATTCGCTGGAAATCGACCAGATCGTTGAGCGACTCGAACGAAACTCGCTAAAGCACGTAATCATCAACTCGCCTGTTAGCGATCCCGACAGCGGCATCAACAACATCCCATTACGAAGCGATCGAATGGATTTGTACAAGGAACGAACTGCGCAGGCGGCTGAATATGCTTCCGGTCTCGGCTGCATCGGGGTGAACATCGGTTGCGGTCCGATCGGCGATGTTGATCCTGACGAAGCGCATGAAACATACATTGCCAACATCCGTTACGCCGCCGAAGAGTTTGGCAAGGTGGGCGTTATAGCTCTGGTCGAGCCAATAAACACCAGAGACCAACCCGGTTTTTTCGTGAACACTTCACAAGGTGGGCTCGACGCTATAGCCGAAGCAAACCACCCGAATCTGGCTCTGCTGTACGACTTTTATCACATGCAAATTATGGAAGGCGAACTTACTCTGACCGTTCAGAATATTCTGCCTTCGATCAAGCACATTCAGATCGCAGACAACCCCGGTCGCCACGAACCGGGAACCGGCGAAATCAACTACGATCACATCCTCAGACATCTCGATAAAATCGGGTACGAAGGATGGGTCGGCTGCGAATATGGTCCGAGCGGAAATACCGAAGAGACACTCGGCTGGGCGTCTGCCTGGCTCTAACTAAGCATCCGGCTGGCAACTTTAATTAGGATCCCCCAAGGAAACCAATTGAGCACTCAAGAGATAACTCAGTTCGATAGTGAAGACGCTGATCTTCGTGCGGATATTCGACGCATGGGCGACATGCTTGGCGAGACTCTACGTGCACTCTGGGGCGAGGATCTGTACGAGTTGGTTGAGTATGTTCGATCGTCGACTCGCACGCTAAGGGAGTCACCGAATCCAGAACTTCGAGAAGAACTATTCAAGAAACTCGATGAATCCGAACTCTGGAGCGTAATTCGCACCGTGCGAGCGTTCACCAGCTATTTCCATCTGGCAAACGTCGCTGAACAGCATCACCGAATCGAATTCAAGGGCGTTGCCGGGGCACGGCGGGAGTGGCTCGAAGAAGCGTTTGACCGAATTCGTGACGCTAATATTCCAGCAAGCGAAATTAGCGAAGTTATCGATCGTCTTGAGGTTCGACCCGTCTACACGGCCCACCCAACGGAAGCCGCCCGCCGTTCGATTCTCGACAAGTTACGTCGCACGGGTGAAATGCTAAACGAGCGGTCGAACCCAAAGCTGCTTGAATCGGAACTACGAAGAATCGACCGTCGGCTGTCGGAAGTTATCGAAGAGGTTCTTCTCACCGACGAACTGCGGCACCAGCGACCGCAACCGGTCGATGAAGCCCGCAACATCATGTACTACATGGAGGACATGTTCTCCTTTGCGATCGCCGAGGTCGAAGAAGCCCTCGATGACCAGCTCGACACGTTCGGTATAACGAAATCGCCAACAACCCGCTCGCTTAGATTTGGTACTTGGGTCGGAGGCGATAGAGACGGAAACCCGAACGTCACACACGAGTTAACTCGTGAGATTCTCGACCTCCAGCACGAGCGTGCACTGAAAATGTTCGCTCCGGCTGTCGCAGCTCTTGCAAGAACTCTCAGCCAATCGACTCGGATCGTCGACATAAGTGACGACCTCTCGAAATCGCTCGAACAAGATCGTGCCGAACTCCCGGGGGTTTGGGATGAGTTCGGCAACCTCGATGCGGAAGAGCCGTACCGCCTGAAGTGTGCGTTCATCTATGAACGGCTAAAAAACGGTATCGCAGCTGCTGAAGGCAACACCAACAGCAGCAAGCCACGATATTCAGACGTAGAGCCGCTACTTGCCGATCTGCAGTTGATGCTCGACTCGCTGGAAGCAAACCAGAGTTTTGCTTCGGCAAACGGTGAAGTTCGTCGACTGATGCAGCGCATCTCAGCGTTCGGAATGACCCTCGCCACGATGGACATTCGCCAGCACACCGAAGTCACCGGAGCCGCGGTCAACGAACTGATTGATCGCGTGGAAACCATCGAGGGCGGTTTTGGCAGTCTTTCGATGGAAGAGCGCTCGAAACGACTCGTCCAAGAACTAAACTCGAAGCGTGTGCTGAGTTCGAGAGCAGCCTCGTTTTCGCCAGCGACGACAGAAATTCTTGATCTTGTAGAGACCGTTCGAGCGGCTCAGGATGAATATGGCCAGCCGGTAATCGAAAGCTGGATTGTCGCAATGACCCGCGACATCGACGATCTGCTCGCAGTACTTGTGCTTGCGAAAGAAGCAGGACTCGTCGTTCCAGGAGAAGGCATTTCACGAATATCGGTCGTTCCGCTATTTGAAGAGATCGAAGATCTGAGACGCAGCCACGAGGTGATGGACGCCTACCTGTCGATTCCTGAAATCAAATCGCTAGTAACGACCTCTGGCGGCATCGTCGAGGTCATGCTCGGCTATTCCGACTCCAATAAAGACGGCGGCATTACCACTTCGCAGTGGGAGCTTTACAAGGCTCAGCGTGAGCTACGAACTGTGGCCCAGAAGCACGGGGTATCGATTCGACTATTCCACGGTCGAGGTGGAACGGTAGGTCGTGGCGGTGGTCCGACAAAGGACGCGATTATGGCTCAGCCGTATGCGACGGTTGACGGGCGAATCAAGATCACCGAGCAGGGTGAAGTCATCTCCGACAAGTACGGTCTACCTGAACTGGCGCGCAATCACTTGGAACTTTCAGTGGCCGCAGTAATAGAAGCCTCGCTTCTCCATTCCGAACCGCTTTATTCTGATGAAAAACTCGAGCAGTGGTTCGCAGCGATGGACTGGATTTCAGAGAAGGCTTATTCGAAATATCGCAGCCTGATAGAAACCGAAGGCTTCGTTGATTACTTCATGGATTCGACTCCTGTCGAAGAGCTTGCCGGTATGAACATTGGTTCAAGACCTGCACGGCGAAAATCGGCCGACGGATCCCGCAGCATCGACGATCTTCGTGCGATTCCGTGGGTGTTCGGCTGGATGCAGAGCCGCCAGGTCGTTCCGGGCTACTACGGCGTCGGTCAGGCGCTGCGAGAGGCTAGTGAAGCCGGGATGGAAGAGGTTCTCGCCGAGATGTTCGAGGAGTGGTCGTTCTTCAAAACGTTTATTTCGAACGTGGAGATGACGCTGGTGAAATCGAGCATGGAGATCGCCGGTCGCTACGTCGACACACTGGTCGATCCGAGCCTTCACCACATTTTCGAAGACATCAAAGCCGAACGGAATCGTTCTGTTCAGGAACTGCTGAAAATCACCGGGCAGGACAACCTGCTGGATCACCAACCGGTGCTCAAACGAACGCTGGCGGTTCGTGAGTACTACGTCGATCCTCTCAACTATCTGCAAGTTTCACTACTCGCCAGACGTCGCTCAACAGAGGAAAACGATTCCTCTGTTGAGCGTGCTTTATTGCTATCGATAAACGGTGTTGCAGCCGGGCTAAAGAACACCGGATAACGATTTGTCGACTCCCGCAAACCCTCAACCACGTAAAAAGAACCCGGCCGTGTCGTTCGTTGCTGAAGCAATTGGCACTGGACTCGGCTCAGGGCGATGGCCGTTCGTGGCCCCGGCGACCGTAGGCACGTTTGCGGCGCTGGTTGTCTACTGGCTGCTCGACTTTTATGTATTCGAGAGTGAAGGCGATTCGATCTGGTTCTTCGCGTTGATCGCAGTCGTTACAGCAGTCGGAATTTGGGCTACCGACTACATGGATACCGAAGAGGACCACGATCCTTCTCGAAGCGTGATCGACGAGTGGGTTGGCGTGTGGGTGACGGTCCTGTTTTTGCCGGTTACGTGGCCGTGGATGATCGCCGGGTTCTTCGTTTTCAGGGCACTGGATATTTTCAAGCCGTTAGGCGTGCGAAAGATCGAGGCGTGGCCCGGTGGATGGGGCATCATGTTCGACGACATCGCAGCCGGCGTAATTGGCGCAGTGATCCTAAATGCGGTGCGGCTGACCTTCTTCGCTTAGAGGGCGTGTCGCTCTCGGAGCGTGTGCTCCGCCCCTCTGTCATTGCGAGGAGGAACTTAGCCTGCCCTGAGCGAATCTGAATGGGTGGCAATCACGTGCAATCGTCATTACTTTATGTATTAGCCAGATGCTGTTCTGAGCGTTCTTCACCCCTAATCCCTTCTCCCTCAGGGAGAAGGGATTAGGGGTGAAGGGGCATGCCAACGATGAACCCACCAGCAACCGTGCACCGAAGCCCCGCACCCTCATTCCCCCTCACCTAAATCCTCTCCCTAATGGAGAGGACTTTAAGCGAAGTAAAACCACCCCCGCCACTAGCCCTTCCGCAGCACCTGCCTGAAGAATGCGTTGACCAGCTGAACGAAGCGTTC
>CAVOCL010000005.1:0-18101 GCA_963694185.1 Dehalococcoidia bacterium | reverse complement strand
TACTCGGCGAAGTATGGTGCGATGAGTACGACCTCATCATCTTTATCGAGAATCGACCGCAGAATCGTGTTGATCCCTCCGGCCGCGCCAACCGTCATTAGGATTTCATCACCGGTGAACGGCACACTTGATTCTTCAGCCAGAACCTCTGCGACACTAGCTCTTACCTCGGGAAATCCGGCGTTTGGCATGTAGCGGTGGGTGTTAGGCGTTTCATCAGCGGCCAGGCGGGCTAGTTCGGCCCTGAACTCTGGCGGCGGCTCAAGCAGCGGATTTCCCAGCGACAGATCAAACACGTTCCCATCGCCGTGAATCTTTTTCAGCTCGATGCCTTCTTCGAACATCTTACGGATCCACGAACTGTTGTTCATCTGTTCTCGAACTTTTCGAGAAATTGCCATTGTGCTTCCTTGAATTTACGGGGTATTTGCTGGCGAACTATTTGGAGTCGGATTCTGCTGATTCTTCGTTATTTGTCTCTGAAGTTTCGGCCTCATCAGCATCGTCTTTTTTCTTCTTGCCGGTCTTGAAGAAGTCTTTCATGAACTGTGGACCGCCAGAATACGGATTCTCAACCACGTACGTACCGGCGATCTTGTCATGCCAACCCTGTCGTTTGGGATCGAACACTAACCAAAGTATTCCAACACCCGCAGCTAGATACGAAACGAGTTTCCCGATCATCTCTCGTGGGATTGCCGCGGGTCCGGGTGTTCGCCCCTCGGAATCGACAACTATGATTCCAGCGACCCATTTCCCCGGAGTTCGCCCCCAGAGAGTCGTTGGGATGATGAAATACCCGAGCAAGAACACCAGATTGGGAGCCACCGATTCGTTACTGAATATCGCTCCGCCAGCCTTTGGTGCGACCATGTAAATGATCATCATCAATAGTCCGAGATCGATCGTGAAAGCGTAGAGCCTGCTAAGCCGTCGAGCGTAGATCATCTCGTAGACGATCGGCCCCTTCGGTTTTTCTGGCGTCTTCTCTTCTTCCGATTTTTTATCGGATTTCGACTGGAGGTCGGCCTGATAGCGCGTGGTTGATGTTCGTTGGCGAGGGTTGCGCCGTTTTTTAGTTCCTGAAGGCATATAACCCAATATTACGGCTCAGTTGATGCCACGGCACTAGGAAGTCGAATTAGAATCGGCGCCAGAATCACTATTTTTGTTTGATCGGAATATGGAGACCTCATATGGCAGGCAGGCTTGAAGGCAAAGTTGCACACATCACAGGCGGTGGTTCGGGACTTGGCGACGCCATGGCGCATCTGTTCGCAAGAGAAGGTGCGAGGGTTGCGGTTTCCGATCTGAAACTGGATGTTGCCCAGAGCGTCGCTGATTCGGTGGTGGCTGAAGGGGGAGACGCTATCGCACTTGCAGGCGACGTTTCGTCTCGTGAGCAGTGTGAATCGTTGATCGCCGACACCGTTTCGAAATTGGGCAGAATCGATATCTTGGTCAATAGTGCCGGAGTCACGCCGAGATATGCACCCGCCGAATGGGATTTCGAGAAAACCTGGGACTGGGTCGTTAGTATCAACCTCAAGGGCACGATGATGATGTCGCGCTACGCCGTGGCCGAGATGAAGAAACAAAACTCGGGATCGATCGTGAATCTCGCGTCGATCATAGGTTTGGTCGGTTACGCACAGGGCATCAGCGATGGCTTCAATCCGTACCCCCACACCAAGGGTGGTGTGGTGCAGATGACCCGTGACATGGGCATTGCGCTGGCAAAAGAAGGCATTCGAGTGAATTCGCTTTGCCCCGGTTTCACCTACACGCCGCTCGTGACGACATTGGTTGATGATTCCGACATGCACGAGCGACTGAAATCGCTCCACCCAATGGGACGACTCGGCCAGCCGGAAGAGATCGCCAACGCAGCACTGTTCCTGGCTTCAGACGAGGCGTCATTCATCACCGGAGTGAACTTACCCGTGGACGGCGGCTACACGGCCCAATAAGTCGCCAGGAGACTCTGAGGGTTCCTATTTCCCGACTCCTGCGGAGGGATCTTCGGTGGATGGGTGCTAGGGGGATGTAACGTCCATTTCAGCCAGTATTCGTGCGCGCCCCCCACACCAGATCCTTCGGCTCCGAGGACGAAGATTATCCCGATGGTAATCGAGGCTCAGGAAAGGCGAGCCCCGAGTCCCTAAAAGATCGCCGAAGGATCCACAACCGAAAGCAACTTTCGGTCCTCAGCCGCACGCTGTAAATTCGACAAAGCGAACACAACCGCACGTTCGTTACCTTCGCCGGTTCCGCCGGCCCAATGCGGCGTGACGATTGCCGTCGGTATGCTCAACAACGGATTATTCGGGTCGGTCGGCTCAACTTCGAGTACATCAAGCCCAGCTCCAGCGATTTCACCGTCCTGAAGCGCCGTGATCAGCTCAGCTTCGTTGTGAACAGGACCTCGGCAGGTGTTTATGAATATCGCTGTCTTTTTCATGAGCCCAAACTCTCGCGAGCCCATCATTCCACGGGTAGAGCTGTTGAGAGGGACGTGCACGGTGACAATGTCGCTAACCCGCAGTAGATGATCAAGATCGACCGCCTGAGCGCCAAGTTCCTGATCTCGACCCGGCATCAACTCGACAGTGTCGTGGTACAAAATTTCGCAATCGAATCCAGATAGTCGTCGAGCAACCTGCCTGCCAATATTGCCAAAGCCAATGATTCCGATGGTCTTGCCGTTGATTTCTGTGCGAACTGGAAGCTGATCCACACCGATACGCCAGGTGCCGTTAAGCACGCTGGTCCACGACTCCATCATCCGGCGGTAAACGCTGAGCATCAGAGTCATGGCGTGTTCGGAAACCGAGATAGCGTTTGAACCACCGTTGTTCGCCACCGCTACACCGAGCTTGCTCAGTCCAATTACGTCGACCGAGTCGTATCCGGCTGTCAGAAGCTGAACAAGTTTCAATTTGGGTAGATTTTCGGCAACTTCGAGTGGAACCGAAGCGAGCCACGGAATCGCAGCATCAGCATCCTTCATCGCCTCGATCATTTCGCCGGGAGAAAGGGCCGGGTCGATAACAATCACATTCACATCATCGCCAGCGTGCTCGTTCAGTAGGTCCCAGCGCCGTTTGTGTTCGGCTGTTGAGAGGTTGGCGAGAAATGCAATTGTTGGCATGTAATACTTCGGGTCCAGCTGTCTAGCAAGGGTTAATTGAGTTCGAGTGCGTGGTTTGACCGTCGGGCAGTCTACCGCCGATGCTCGTTCGATGGGGGTGCGTAAACGACTAAACGGGCCGTTCCACACGGAGTCCCGATTTGTAGACGTCCTTGATATCCCAGAGTGCGTTGAGATCAGCTGTGGGGTCGCCGCCCACCACCAGAACATCACCGGGTCGTCCAACTGCGAGTGTTCCCGCCGTATCACCAACCGCAATCGATTCGGCCGCGTGGCTGAGTCCGGTTACCAGCGCTTCCGTATTCGAAAGCCCGGCTTTTGTCAGGGCGATCATCTCTTTCACGAACTCGCCCGGTGGGTAGGCACCCCATGGAGAGTCGCTTCCAGCGATCATCCGCACGCCCATCTTGATGAGTTTGTTCACCGATTCGTTCCGGGTTTCAAGATTCTTCATGCTCGCATCGATGCTGGCCTGTTCTTCTTTTGTTAGCCAGCCGCGGTCGTATCCAATTCGTTCAGTGAGATCGATTCCTGCCTGAACCACATGAAGAGTCGGATTCACCCACGCCTTCGCGGCTGCCATCTGCTCGGCGAGCGGCTCGTTGAATTCGTACATTCCGGTTTCATCTTCGAATACGCAGTGAATGATCATGTCGACACCAGCATCGAGTGCATTCTTGATTCCCTGCGTCGAAGCGCAGTGCGCCGCTGTGAGCCTACCGAAGCGGTGCGCCTCATCGACTATGACAGCGATCTCCTCGACGGTGTACGACGGCTGCAGCGGGTTGGAAGACCATGTTGAACCTCCAGTGGCCATGATCTTGATGAAGTCGGCGCCTTCTTTGATCAGCTTCCTAACTTCAGCACGAACGCCTTCAACGCCGTCCGCCTCGGATCCGCAGTACCAGAAGTGACCGCCGGTGATAGTGATAGGCCGACCCGAAATGACCATCTCTGGCCCTTCAGACAAACCCCGCTGAATACCTTCTTTTAGCGAGAACCCAACTTTGTTCTTTGCGCCATTTTCGCGAGCTGTCGTCACTCCGGCATATAGGAACGTTCGAGCGTTCTGGAGAGCTCGCATCAACAGAACGTCGTCCTGCTCGTTGCCGGTGATATCGCCGTGGGTTCCGTCGCCGGGAGCCATCATGTGAGTGTGCCCATCG
Organism: Dehalococcoidia bacterium; assembly: GCA_963694185.1. Classification (GTDB taxonomy): domain Bacteria; phylum Chloroflexota; class Dehalococcoidia; order Lucifugimonadales; family Lucifugimonadaceae; genus Lucifugimonas. The sequence continues at coordinate 13,784 of CAVOCL010000005.1, read as the reverse complement.
ACCAATCCGGGCAGGATCGTTGAGTCGCCGTAGTCCTTGACCGTTACATTCGATCCGTCCGGAGCAGATATCTCGCCTACGGGACCAATGGCAGCGATCTGATTACCGTCGAGAAGCACGGCCCGACCGCTCATCGGTGCTGATCCGGTTCCATCAAAGATTCGAGCAGCTTTGATGATTGTGTAGTTGTTCTTTGTAGATTCCGTGGTCAACTGCATTTCTCCGAGGTCGGCTTTGCGCTAGGTTGCTGATCAGCCCAGTAAGGAACGTTGTCTCACACCTCGGAGTTTGGCGCAATCAGGCAGGGCGGTAGTGCGGAACTAAATGATGCCCAGTTCGGAGAGTGTTTCTTCGAGAGCCGGTTGCGATTTGAACTGGTGACCGACCATCCCAGCCTGTTTGGCTGCTTCGATGTTCACCGCAAGATCGTCTACGAAGAGGATGTTCTGCGGTGCCACTTTGGACTGAGTGAGTAGCGCATCGTAGAAAGCCGGCTCTGGTTTCATGGAATCTATTTCATAGGAGACGATTACCGGATCAAGTTTCGAGCTGAAGGGAAGAAATCGTTCGGCTGATTTCCAGTGCGGCTCACTTGTGTTTGATACCAGGGCAATACGGTGAGTCTCGGCGATTCGGCTGACGAGTGGAAACATATTTTCGGACGGTATCAGCACGCTATCGTAGAAGGCCGTGAATTCGTCCAACGGCATGTCGATTTTGAGATTGGCAAGAGCTCGTACCGCGTGCTCGCCAAAGCTCAATTCGGCGGTTTCGAATTGGAGTTTTTGAATCTGCCCAAAGACGATTCCGTGAACTTCCTCCCAGTCTCGGTCGGATATTTCGGCCAGATGTTTCGCTACCGGTATTTCTTCGACCGCACAGAGCACGTTGCCAAGATCAAAAGCCACTAGTTCGATAGTTGGGTTCAAAGTTATTTACTCGTCACGTTCTGATCTTCGACATGGACAAGCATGTCCTGGAGCTGCTTCGTAGTGGCGTCCACTGGCGGATCTGCGCCCATCTTCTCGAGTACAGCACGTAGATATTCCGGATCATTGGAGTCTTTGCCACCAGTTTTGACCTGGTCAAGGGCGTCCGGATTCAATATCTCCTCGGCTTTTTCGGGAAAGATCTCGGCGAGTTCTTCATCAGGAAGTGCTTTTAGAACTTCAACGGGAAGGTTTTTGGGATCGAGTACATCGGATTTGGAACTGACAGCCGAGGCAGTTGTCGAACTCGGACCGCTCGCGTCTTGAATCACAGCGGACCCAATTCCGATCGCCAGTCCAACAATTACGGCAATGGCAACGATAATCTTCACGATGAATTTCTCATGTCCATGATTATTCGTGTCTCAGTGCTTCGATTGGGTTCAGCGACGCAGCTCGTACCGCTGGGTATATCCCGAAGAACAAGCCAACTGCCACCGATACAGCAAGTGCGATACCCGCAATGTGCGTTTCGATCACTGTTTCTATGACATCACCATCAACGGTAGCTCCGTTTCCGAAGTAAGCGATCGCCCATCCGACCAGTACTCCCAAGATTCCGCCACCGAACGTCATAAGTACTGCTTCGGTGACGAACTGGAACATGATATCTCTCCTCTTAGCGCCTACAGCGCGACGAATTCCAATTTCCCGAGTTCGCTCGGTAACCGACACGAGCATTATGTTCATCACGCCGATTCCTCCTACAAGGAGTGAAATTCCGGCGATAGACCCGAGCAGTATTACGAATGTTCCCTGGGTGCCTTCGAGGGTTTCGATAGTGTCCTGTTGCGTTGTGATCAGGAAATCATCGTCATCATCGGCTGTGAGTTCGTGCCTGAGTCGCAGAACAGTTGCAATTGACGCTCGTGCAGATTCGACTGTCTTTCCTGATGTTGCGAGTACGTTGATCGACGAAACCGCAATCGAATCGATTAGGCCTTTTCCGTTATTCATTCGGTAGTGAGCCGTCGTTATTGGGACTAACACCGAGTTGTCAGGATTGAATATCGTGCCTTGTTGGCTTTCCAGTACACCTACAACCCTGAACTGGCGACCTGAGATTTTTACGGTCACACCGACAGGGTCGCGGTTGCCGAACAACGTTTCGCTAATCTGTGATCCCAATACCGCAACCAAAGTTATGTTTTGAACATCGGAATTTGAGATATTTCGTCCTGAAGCGATGGTCAGGTTTCGTGCCTCGATGTATTCAGCAGTTATGCCGACGCCAGTTACGAACGTGTTTTCACCACCAACAACCGCTGAACCCGAGAAAGAGTTTTCCGGAGCCACGAGTCGAACGTCAGGCGTAAATACGTCGTCTTTGAGCGCTAGAGCATCTTCGAACGAGAGAACATCCGAGTTGCCACCGCCTCCGAAGAATGCGAATCGAAGAGCCTCGTTGCCTGGGCGCACTGTAATCAGGTCGGTTCCAAGATCGGAGATTCTGGAAGTGACAGACACTTGAGCACCTCTTCCGACGGCCATCATTGCGATTACCGAAGATACGCCGATCACGATTCCGAGCAGCGTAAGACTGGCTCGAAGCTTGTTTGAGCCGACCGATCCCAACGCCGTGGCAAAAAGTAGACCGATATTCATTCTGGAAGCTCAGATTCGGACTCTGGTTGGATTTCAACTTCATCATCAGTATTTTGATCGGGCGGCTTAACGACTGCCCGGTCTTCAACTATCTGGCCATCTCTGAATGCAATGATCCGGTTCGTTGCTTCAGCTACCTCAGGGTCGTGTGTCACGACCACGATTGTTTTGCCATCAATTTTGTTCAGAGAACGGAGCATCTCGATCACTTCGGCACTCGACTTTGTATCGAGGTTACCGGTTGGTTCGTCGGCCAAAATAAGTTCGGGATTTTTCACCAACGCACGTGCTATTCCGACTCGCTGCTGCTCACCGCCCGACATTTGCACCGGCTTGTGGTTGTAGCGATGCGAAAGACCAACGCGGTCAAGCGCCGTGCGTGCGGCGTTCTTGCGTTCTTTCCCGCCGAACCCGCCGGAATATTTGAGTGGAAGCTCAACGTTGCTGAGCGCGGTTTCACGAGGCAGAAGATTGTAGCTCTGGAACACGAATCCCAACTGTCGAGAGCGTGTTTCGGCGAGTTGGTTGTCGGATAGCCCGGAGACATCCTGTCCATTGAGAAAAAACGATCCCGATGTTGGAGTGTCGAGGCACCCGAGCGTGTTCATTAGCGTTGATTTACCCGAACCCGACGGCCCGATTATGGCGACCATTTCGCCCTGCTGAATCGTCAGACTCACGCCATCGAGGGCTTTTACAAGTTGCGAACCGACCTGAAACTCTCGGGTGACGTTAGAAAGTTCTATTACCGGCACGGTCGTGTTTGAGGTCATCGACCACCACCACGTTGGTTAGCGCCACCACCACCGGCGGCGCCCGCAGGGAAGTTGCCGCCGGGAATACGAATTGCGCCACCACCGCCACCAAAGAACTGGGCAAATGGATCGGCATTCTCTTCGGCAACGGTCATCAGCACCTGCTGGCCCTCAACGAGACCGGATTCAACCACAACCCAGAAGTCATCGCTGGCTCCGAGGGTAATCAAGGTGGTTGTGAAGCCGTCGTTATTCAGAACATCGACTGAAGGTGCAGTAAAGCTTCCGCCAACTGCCTGCAAAGGAATCAGCAGGGCGTTATCGATTTGATTCAACACGATCGTGGCAGTTGCACTCAGCCCTTCGATCAGATCAATTCCGTCCGGAGGAGTGAGCGCAATCGTCAGAGGAAATTCAATTACTCCCTGCTGGTTTACGCCATCTCCGATCTCTTCGATGACTCCTTCAAGTGTTTGGTCGGGTAGAGCATCGAGAACTACCGCAACCGTATCTCCAACCCTCAACGACAAAATGTCGATTTCATCGACACTGCCTTCGATAGTCACTATGTTCGGATCGAGAATGTCGACCGTTGCGGTAGTCCTGTTTACCGGATCACCAACGTCGACGGAGATCGAACTGATCACGCCATCGAATGGCGCAAGAAGATTTGACGCTGCGAGTTCGAACTTGGCGTTATCGAGTTGAGCGTTGGCTGAATTGACCGCGGCCGTTGCAAGTTTGATTTCGAGGGTATCCAGATCATCTAATGCGGCAAGAGTGTCTTCGAGGTCGTTTTCTATCTCGATTTTTTCAGCCAATGTCGCCGCAAGAGCGCTGATATCGGTGTCATTTACTGTTTCGACGATATCCTCGGCGGCCGATTCGACAACCTCTTGCGCAGCGTCGATCAGCACCTGTTGCGCCTTGGCAACGGCAGCCGCATCGTCGATCACTTCGTCTAACGCTTCCTGTGCTGCAACTTCAGTGTCCCAAGCGTTGTCTATCTCCGCACTTGGACACCTGAATGTGAAAGCATCTGAAGTGGCATCACAGTTCGTCAGAATTGGGTAGGGCGTGAGGTGCGTCCAGACCCAGACAACCGTTTCGTTCCAGGGCGTGGCTAGATCGTCGACCTGGCTTTCAGTCTGGGCAGTTGCATCTTCGATTATTTGGTCAACCGTCGTTGCCCAGCTGGAGAATAGGTCGGCTGGCGACATATCGAGATTGTTACCCGTGACTACATTTCCAAACCAACCGGTCAGCTGAGTTTGGTACTCAGTCTCCGCATCATCGAATATCTCCCGAGAGTCCGCTACGAGTTCAGCCTGTGCCTGTGCGCTATCTTCTGCGGCGGCGATCACATCGGCCAAAGCATCGTTTGCGTCGGTGAGAGCCTCTTTGGCCGAAACGGTCGCTGGACTGTCGGTACTGCCGTCAGATGATGTGAATTCGGTGAGTTCCGAAGCGGCGTTCATTGAAGCGACTCGCGCATCAGCCAGATTTGAAACAGCAATCGCACGCTCAAGACCTGTAGCACCGCCTAGCAATTCGGCGAGATCTCCGCCTGCGTCGTTTAACGCACTCTCGGCGGTTGCTACTGCAGATTCAAGTGCGGCTATTGTCACATCATCCAGCAGTATCAGCGGTTGTCCCTCGACTACCTCATCGCCTTCATCGACAAGTAGTTCAGCTACTGTTCCGCTGATATCGAATCGAAGGCTTTCGAGTTCTGGGAATGAAACCGATCCTGAAGCGGTGACATCGTCCAGAAGTGTTCCGCGCTGAACTGCGACCGGACTACGTTCTTCGTCAATCGCATCGTCGTTTAGAAGAAACGCTTGTGCTCCAAAGTAAGCCCCAACTGCTATCACCGTAGTGATTGTGATGAATACGCCAAGCTTGACGGCTGCTAAGCCGCGAGATTTACTCGGGTTGAAGAATATTTGATCGTTCATGTGCGTCATTGCTTGGTCAGATGGAGTTCCGTCCACCGTGATCTCCTTGGGAGGATTGATTGCCGATTAGGGCAGTAGGTGTTGTTTTGTTGGAAATATCGATACGAAATTAGATTCGACTTGATGGAAGGAAAACCGTGAACGTCGTCCCTTGACCGGGATCACTGGTGACAGAAATATCGCCGCCATGCGCTTCGACGAGACGCTTGACAATCGTGAGCCCAAGCCCGGCACCACCGGTGGCTCTGGCCCTGCTCTGATCGGCTCGGTAGAACTGATCGAATATTCGCGGGAGATCATCGCTGGAAATGCCTGCTCCAGAATCGGTGACCGAAGTATTCAGTCCTTCAGCGTTTCCCTGCATCTCAATGGATATTTGCCCGTTATTTGGCGTGTGTGTTAGCGCGTTTTCAATAAGATTTGAAACGATTTGTCGAATTCGAGTCTCATCGAAGTCCACTACAACATCGCTTTCGTCGACAGTGATTACAAGTTCAATATCGCGCTCTCTGGCTCGTTGACCGAAGTGGGCAACGGAATCCTCAATTACTGGTACCGGCGAACCATGCGATTTGTTCAAAGCAAGCGCACCAGCATCGGCAACCGCGAGAATTCTTAGATCCTCAATCAGGTTCGCCAGGTGGATGGTCTGAGTGTGCAGAGTGTCGATAGTTTCCTCGTCAGCATCAACAACGCCGTCTTTGATCGCCTCGATGTAGCCCTGGATGTTCGTTAGTGGCGTTCGAAGTTCATGGGCGACGTCGGCTGTGAGTTGTCGACGTTGCTTTACGGCGAGTTCGAGATCGCTTGCCATGGTGTTGAACGTATTGGCTAGATTCCCGATATCGTCGCTTCCGCTGGCGGGCACCCGTTGGCTTAAGTCACCGGCACCAAGATTGCTTGCTGCAGCCGTGAGATTTCGCACGGGTGCCAGTGCCTGCCGAGTCATGAGCATGACGATCAGTAACCCAGCAAAGCCAGCAGCGATTCCAGCTACGATCAACGACTGCTGGAATGACGATTGAAGATTGCTCAGAGGCGGTTCGACGTATTCAAGTACATCCGCAACGAGGTCGCCGGTTGCTTGTGAAGGAATCTGCGTTGGCGGTGGTGGTGGCAATCGTTGGCCACCAAGCGATGTCTGGTTTCTTGATAGCTGGGAAAATTGCGATTCGAAGAACTCTCGCGCCGAGAGTGGCCGTTCGGTGCGGGTAGGGCGTTCGTCGATACGCAATAGACCGATTAGTTCGCCATTTAAAAAGACCGGTCGTTCGGTGAATCGAGCTGGCCTTGCGAATCTTTCGGCAAATGATTCAAATAATCCCTGGGCATCTCGCGCTATCTGGTGCGAGTCGGCTACGACCATTCCAGATTCGTTCTCCAGAACGACTCGCCAGCCGTACAAATTTCCTACCTGTTGAATAGCGTATTGAACCTCGTTCCAGTCCTGGTTCGCCTCGAACGTATCTCTAACGAGTTGTTCTGCGCGTTCTGCACGAGCGGTTTCTATTTCTGCAGCGAATCGTTCTGTTTCAACTCGAGTTGCGTAGGCCGAATAGACACTGACCGATGTGATGGTCAATGCCAGCACGAGGGCGAATCCGAGTGTCAGTCTTCCCTGAAGACCAAAAAACCAGCTAAGCATCGAACCTGTACCCAACTCCGTACATCGTTTTCAGGTGCTGTTTATCGGGATTCGCCACTTCCAGCTTCTTCCTGAGATTGGAAACATGAGTATCCACTGTGCGGTCGTAGCCCGAAAAATCGTAGCCGAACACGTTCTCGATGATCTGATCTCGGGAAACTGTGCGTCCTTGACCCTCTATGAAATATGCGAGCAATCGGAATTCGGTGGGCGTGAGCTCGATTTCATCGCCAAGAACCGTGGCCGAACGGCGATCCAGATCGATGACAACATCACCCGCTGCCACTTGAGCACCAGATTCTTCACGCTGCTCAGTAGCTTTAGCGCTTCGCCTTAGCACCGCGTTCACGCGTGCGACCAGTTCTCTTGGGCTGAACGGCTTTGATACGTAGTCATCGGCACCGAGATCTAGCCCCGTAAGGCGGTAATCTTCCTCGACTCTCGCGGTCACCATGATGATCGGAACTTCAGATTCCTGCCGAACGTTCTTGCAAACTTCGATTCCGTCCATCCCAGGCAGGTTGAGGTCGAGCAAAATAATGTCGGGCGAGTCTTGAAGTGCCATCTGCAGGCCCACAAGTCCGTCTTCAGCAGTCAGCACTTTGTAGCCGGCCTGAGCCAGATATAGCCGAATCAGCTGTGATACCGCCTTGTCGTCTTCTACTACGAGAGCGGTCTTGTCTGTTTGTAGTTCGTTGGTAACCATGTTCAAGAATGATAGGTGCTATTGGGAAACGATTTAGGCCGAAGTTGTGGTTGTGTCGGGAACTTCTGTTGGTTCAATGAAATCCGGGTGGTCGAAGAACCTGTGCCCATCGAATCCTTCAAAACCTTCGAATCGTTCGAAAAGCTCGTCGATGCCCTCGATGCCCTCTAGTTCGTGAAGACCTTCAAATCGTTCGAATAGTCCTTCGAATTCTTCGCCATCGAAGGGGAATTCGTGTTCTCCGGGTCCGAAGCGGAACGGTCCTTCAGGGCTGCGGAACTCAAACCTGAAATCGTGATCTCTATCTCCAAAGTCATCCCGCTCAAACGGCAGCTTCCTTAGCCAGTTACGATCACCGAATCTCTCTCCAAAAAACCCGAGTTCCGGCAGAAGCTGGGAAGCGACATCGAAATCTAGCAGCCACTGTGGAGCGTCATTGATCCAGCTGTGAAGCTCGACCGCTTCTTCCTCGCTTACATCACCGTTCTCCAGAAAATCGTCGATCAGCGCGTGCAATATATCCAGCCGCTCAATCTTTTCGACCTCAGTCTCGCCGCTGTTAAGAGCATCACGTAGTTCTGTAGCGTCAAGCCCTAAAATTTCAGCGATGCGGTCGGTGACTCCATCTTTGTCGATCCGGATAGATCTGTGGATCCGTACACCGATCTTTGGGAAGCCGCCGGTAAAAAGCAATGTTGATGTGAGGTTTGTGAATAGCTCGTCGTTCGCCGCATCCGGTCGATCTGCAAGCCACACCGTAAAGCTGTCGGCCTCGGCCTGGGTGATCACCCAGTTGACGACCAGTTCCTCAACCATCGTCGATATTTGTGCCTCTTGATCTTCACGTTTAGCTTGATCATGGGCGTCCTGTAGATCGCTGAAAGGAATTCCAAGAATCTCCGCTGCTCGTTCAAATACGTCTGACCGGTGCGAGTCGTCCTTCCCGCCCCCACCGAACGCGAAAACTGCGCCACCAGCTAGAGCGAGCGCCATTGCCGCTGCGATAAAACTTAGGGGAATCCAACGTTTGAACATCTATTGCTGTCTTTCTCGTGCACTGAGATAGGGGTGTATCCGACTAGGTTTTTAAGCCGTCAACAATTCGCTAACTAAGTTGTACTGCACGGATGTCAAGACTTTGTGAAGACGAGCCAAATTAACTGAAATGAACCAAAAGGTTTGATTTCGGTGGGTGATCTCTGCCAGTGCCCTTGAGTAATTCCCGTACCGAGAATTGTGGAATCTCGTGTTGTGGGTGTGATGGAGGTTGGGCTAGCGTGGAGTTAGCGCAAATTTATTGCACATCTAGCTGCCCCCGAAAGGACAGTGAGCGCATGGCCGGTGAGAGAATTCTTGTTGTGGACGATGCACCAGACATTCTGGAGGCATTGACTATCGCACTTGAAGATTCAGGTTTCCAGACATCGGGTGCTTCCGATGGACGGACCGCACTCAGAACTTTTTACGAATTTCAGCCACAATTGGTTGTTCTCGATCTCATCATGTCAATGATGAGTGGGGTTGAAGTTTGTTGTCAGGTGCGTTCGATGTCGGACGTTCCGATTGTGTTCTTGAGCGGTGTGGAAGACGTAGATCAGAAGGTCGAAGCACTGCGAGCTGGTGGAGACGATTTCATCGTGAAAGGCGGGAATTTCACAGAACTTCTAGCCAGAATCGAATCTAATCTTCGCCGTGCGGTTAGCGCAGCTCCAACTCCGATCAACGATCGTTTCCAGGACGGCTTTCTGGACATCAACTTCGTAACAAGCGAAGTTACGGTCAATGGTCTTGCCATCGATCTCACGCCGATCGAATACCGGTTGATATCTGAACTTGTGAATCACATTGGAACCCCCGTACCGCCAACCGACCTGCTGGAACGTGTTTGGGGACCTGATTACCAGACAGAAAACCTTGTGAAGTGGCACATGTCGCGATTACGCAAGAAAATCGGTGACACCGATCCTAAGAATAAATTGATAGTCACACGTCGTGGATTTGGATATGTGTACAACAGTCCGATGTCCATCCAGGGCTTGAATGCCGCGTAGTATCTGTAGTTGTGGGATGAACAAATGATCGATCCGAGATTTAAAGAAGTTCTTGAATTTATTGATGAGTTAGATGCCGAAGGTGTTCCTACCATTCGTGCAAAGATCGCGATCAAGATTCAGGCGTACGCGCAGGATGTCGATGATCTCAGGAAAGAGTTGGCGATACTGGAATCAGATATTGGCGAACTCAAGGCTACGGTTGATGCTCAGGATATAGCTCTCCACGAACAGGCTAGTCGAAAGACTGACCTTGTAACCGAAGCCCAAGACGCCGCAGTTCGAGCTGCGATGTCGGGAACCGGTGGTGGATCGGCGAGACTACGTAGGCAAGCGCAGGACACACGCGACCGCATAGCCGAGTTCACAAAAGATTACGAAGATGACTCGACCCGACTCGCTCAGTCGAAAATTTCCCTGAATTCTAAGAATCAAGGATCAGCGCGACACGATTGTTCGACGATTGAACACCATGAGTTCCCTCGCCGATCGTGCCGGAGTTGAATTTGGTACCGAAATGATGGAGCCACCGCCCCAGGCAAGGCAGGCGCAACGTGCCCCCGCAGCTCGACCAGGAGCGCGCGTTATGCATCGCCGGCCACGCCGCGTTAGGGTTGTTCGTCGAAGAGCTTCTTAGTCTCTAGCCAAACAGAATGCAAAATGCCCTCGAATTCGAGGGCATTTTTTATTGGCGCTTCTCATACGTGTGCAAACACGTGCTGAGTGAATTTTGGTACCCCCGGAGGGACTCGAACCCACAACCTACAGGGTAGAAACCTGTTGCTCTATCCAATTGAGCTACGGGGGCACTGAAACCATTCTAAGGGCAGTTGCACCCCTGATAGCCATCGACTTCCTTACAAAATTTAGCCAACTGCGCCTTGATTGCGCAGTCGAGCGATCTCTTCGGGATCAAGCGCTAGCAGGTTTTCTAGGAGTTGGTCGGTGTGTTCTCCCAGCCTAGGACTAGGTGAAACATCTTGATTCGAGCCTTCCGTGACGATCGGTGAGGCTACCTGTTTGATCGGGCCGTAAATTGGATGATCAACATCCACGATTAGACCACGAGCCAGCACCTGTTCGTCTTCTAAAGCCTGCTCGATTGAGTTCACAGGTCCTGATGGAACGTGACCTCTGAACAAAGTTAGCCAGTCGCTGCTCGATTTCTTGCTGAGTCGTCCAGAGAGAATCGAGATCAATTGTTCACGGTTGTCGTAGCGGGCAGCGAAAGTTGCGAAGCGTTCGTCTGAAATGAGTTCAGGCATTTCGATCAGCTCGGCAAGCCGCTGCCAGAAATGCTCTTTGCCGCAAAAAATACTGATCCATCCATCGCTGGTCTGGAAGTTTTGAGCTGGAACTATTGTTTGGTGCGACGAGTTTGGCAGTCGAGTCGGTTGCCAATCGCTATTCAGTTGCCATGAAGCGAAATAGGTCAGCATTGATACGGCTGTATCTAGCAAGCTGACATCGACGTCACGGCCAACCCCCGTCGTTTTCGCTTCAAGCAACGCCGAAACAAGACCGAACGCCGCTGCATACCCGCCTGCGAAGTCGATTATCGATACCCCGGTCTTTCCCGGAGGCCCGTCTGGCTCGCCTGTAATCGACATGTAGCCCGCCATCCCCTGCATTATTGGGTCATAGCCAGGTTCTGATGCACGAGGGCCTGTACGGCCAAATCCGGATAGCGAGCAGGTAACGATCTTTGGGTTGTGATTCTTCAGGTGCTCGTAGGTGAGACCCAGCTTGTCGGGCAGATCGCCCCGCAGGTTGTTGAATACCGCGTCGGAATTCTCTACGAGTCGATGAAACACCTCAATGCCTTCTGGCTTGCGTAGATTTATGGCTATCGATTTTTTCCCACGATTGAACGCTTGAAAATAAAGCGAATCGGCGTTGTTCGCTGCAGGAGGAACGTAGCGCGCCACATCGCCACCAGTTGTTGGATCCTCGATCTTGATCACTTCAGCACCAAGATCGGCGAGGTTCAATGTGGCGAACGGGCCAGCTCCGAACTGCGATATAGCGAGAACACGAATTCCGTGTAGTGGACCTTTGCGCGCACTGTTCGAGTCGGTAGCTTCTGGTGGCAACTTAGGAATCAGTTTGGTGTGGAAGTTTGCCTTCACCGAGAGTGGCATGGTTACGTTTGGGGATGAGTACGTGGCGGCGAATTTTCATGATCAACTCTTCCCGCTGATTGAAAACTTCGGTTTCGAGATACACGACTCCACGATCGCCTTTCGACGTTTCTCTAGTTTCTAGAATCGTTGATTTCGAGTAGATCGTGTCGCCTGCAAACGTTGGGCCTTCGTGAGTCACCGATTCATAGTCGAGGTTAGCGATACAGCGCCCCGAAATCTCGGCCACCGACTGGCCAGCTGCGATCGCCATCACCAGTATTCCGTTCACGAGAGGCTTCCCATGCTGAGTACTTTCTGCGTAATTGGCGTCAATGTGCAACGGGTGCTGGTTTTGGGTTAGTAGCGAGAACCAGGTGTTGTCAGTTTCCGAAATTGTTCGACCGGGCCAGTGCTTTATCACTTCGCCGACTTCGAATTCTTCGAAGAAGCGTCCGTAGCTCATTTGGGTGATTCCTAAACTGCTTTTTTATTTACTCGGAAAGATTTGCGTCACGAAGTACGTTTTGTGCTCGCAAGATTACGGGCATATCGATCATTTCGCCGTCGAGCGAGATAGATCCACGTCCTTCGGCTTCACCCTCGGCGGCGATCGCTAGAACTTTTTTAGCCCTTTCGATCTCAGATTCGGTCGGCATGAACACGTTTTCGATTACTTCGAGCTGTGCCGGATGAATCGCAAGTTTGCCTTTGTAGCCGATTTGACGCGCCAGTGTTGCTTCAACTTGCAGGCCTTCTGGATCACGAAATTTTGTGTGGGGCGTGTCGAGTGCGTGAACGCCCGCGGCTCTTGCGGCTATTGCGACAGCTGATCGTGCGTAGGCCAGACCCGGCTCTGTGGCGGTTGTTGAATCGGCGTCTGCGCCATCGACGGTTCGGCTAATTCCCATGCTTGCTGAAAAATCTTCGGCACCGAAGGCGGCCCAACGGATTCGTTCTGAGGATTTGCAGATTTGATAGGCGTTGATAACGGCTTCAGCAGTTTCAATCAATGGCAGAATCAAGGTGCGCCCAACGGTCACGCCAGCTCGCTCTTCGGCATGTGCGAGTATTTTTTCAAGTTCCGCTACTTCATCTGCGTTTCCAATTTTCCCGATTGAGATGCCCACGATATCGTTCGAGACAACTGCAGCAATGTCGCCTGCAGCCAATCCTGATGACATTGAATTCACTCGTGGAGCAAGGAGTTTTCCTGCTTTTGCAAGAACCGGAATGTGTTCAGCCACGATGCCACGAGCGGCTTCTTTTTCGGCTGCTGGTACCGAATCCTCTAAATCCGGGATCAGCCACTGGCTGGCGAACCCGGCAGCTTTGGTCAGCATCTTCGGCTGATTCCCGGGCACGAACAATAGCGTACGGGGATTGGACAGTGTGTTTGCCACTCTTGAATTCGATTCTCTACGGGCAAGTTTTGGTGATTGGAATTGCGATTGTGAATTATATGCGTTGATTCGCCAACCGGGTGACCGTTTTCGGCCGATAGCTTCTTATACGATTGAATTCTTCCATTTACGTTTCCGAATCTCAAAAATGCCCAAAACATATTTACTGTCCGCTGATTCCGATCCCGTTGGCAAAGCTGTAGCCGCGCTTCTTGCTGGCACCGCAGGGTTCGAAGTTGTATCACCAGCTGAATTGTCGAACGCTGAACTCGGCTCAGGTGATGTGTTGTTGGCTGACGATTCCGCATTCGATTCCGATATTGATTTCACGGCCATCGCGCATGGGATGGTTCAGTTCCTGCACTGCAGTCCATCGCCTGAACTTGTTGCTCGACTGATCGAGGTTGGCGCGACCGTCGCGGGTATATCACCGGTGATCGCGCCACGAGTAGCGAATAGGGCGGTTGGTTTCGGCGGTCCATTACGGGTCAAACCCGACGCACAGTGGGGCGTTATTGGTCTTGGCGAGGTCGGCAGCGAGGTAGTTCGTAA
>CAVOCL010000004.1:0-18154 GCA_963694185.1 Dehalococcoidia bacterium | reverse complement strand
ATCGTTCTTCTCCAGATACCGCAATTTTGGCGAGCGTTTGATCTGCATGTGGCACACGAACATATTCAGCGTGGCCGCCGGGCAAAGTGGTAGATCCGAATAGATCGCTTCCGCAGTTTCCATTCGAGTGATTTACCGTGTTCGCAACCAGATCATCAAGATCGATGGTCGAGACATCTTCGCCAATTTCAACTACAAGTCCTGCAAATTCACCACCTGGCACAATCGCTTCTGCGCCAACGCTCAGATATCGCTCAATGTCCCATGGGCCAATTCCAGCTGTGGTCACGAGAACGATCGCATCGCCCGTATCACGAAGTGCAGGGCGGGGGATATCGATGATTTCGACACGCCGGTAACCGGGAAACGAGAGTGCTTGCATGTGTGTCTAAAGGTGCTCTTTGATTTGGCTTGCGACTTTTTTGGTCATACCGGGCGCAGATGCGATCTGTTCTTCAGACGCTTCTCTGATCCCTTTGACCGATCCGAAAGTTCGAATGAGCATTTTACGGCGTTTTGGGCCAATGCCGGGCACCAGATCGAGGGCAGATTTTACAGATGCCTTGCCTCTTAGATTACGATGGAACGTTATGGCGAATCTATGGGCTTCGTCACGGGCTCGTTGAAGTAGGAATAATGCCTGGGAATTTCGAGGCATGATCACGGGTTCAGCCGCGTCGGGAAGGAATATTTCTTCTTCTCGTTTAGCGATCGACGCCAGCTGGATATCGGGGAGACCCAGAAAGAGCATCGCTTCGACAGCGGACGAAAGTTGCCCTTTTCCGCCGTCGATAAGTACGAGATCGGGTGATGCCGCGAAGCTTGCACTCTCTTCTCCGCCGTCTCGGGCATTTTTCAGCCGTTTGAATCGGCGGGTCAGTACCTCTTTCATCGAGGCGTAATCGTCGTTGCCAGTATGGGTTTTGATCTTGAATCGGCGATAGTCAGACGATAACGGCTGTCCGTCCTGGAACACAGACATGCTGGCCACTGTGTTCGTGCCTTGAATGTGCGATATGTCGTAGCACTCGATTCGCTGCGGTAGGGTTGGGAGATTCAACTCTTCCTTAAGTTCCGACATGGCCTGTTCCATCCGAGTCGTATCGGAAATCCACTTTAACTTGAGCTGTTCGAGGCCTTGTATGGCATTCTCACTGACCATTTGTACAAGCTTGTGTTTGGCACCACGTTGTGGAATTACAATTTCTAATGGACCATCGCGTCGCGATTCCAGCCACTCGGTTATTACCCCGGTGCGACTAATCTTTTCTGGCACGAGAATTCTTCTCGGCACGTGTGATGCCGATGTGTAGAACTGCTCTATGAATCTGGCGAGTATTTCTTCGCCTATTTCATCGCGAGTTCCGCTCATAGTGAAATGATCACGCCCGATCAAGTTCCCTTGGCGTATGAAGAATATTTCGACCCAGGCCTCTTCACCTCCGTAGGCAGCGCCGATCACGTCGATGTTTTCACGACCCAGTCCGACAACTTTTTGGCCCTCGTAAACACGCTCAATCGCCTTGAGCCGGTCACGCAACGCGCCGGCTCGTTCGAACTCAAGTGTGTCTGATGCTTCGTGCATCGCTGCTTCGAGCTCAGAAACGACATCTTTGGTGTTTCCTTCGAGAAACATCAATACTTGGTCGATCACCTTCGAATAGTCGAGTTTCGAGGCATATCCGGTGCAGGGAGCAACACAGCGTTTGATGTGGAACTCTAAGCACGGCCGATCATCGGTGCCTGTGATCGCCTTTGTGCAAGATCGGTACGGAAATAGTCTCTTCAGGAGGTCGAGCGTCTTTCGAACGCTTCCGGCGGATGCGAACGGACCAAAATATCGAGCACCGTCGTTGGCTGTTCGACGAGTGACGTACACACGCGGGAAATCTTCGGAAAGATCGACCTTGATGTACGGGTAGGTCTTGTCGTCTTTGAGCCTGACGTTGTACTTGGGTTTGTGCTTCTTGATCAGTGAGTTTTCAAGAAGAAGCGCCTCTTGCTCGGACTCGGTGACGATGTATTCGAAGTCATCGATTCGGGCAACTAGTTCGAAGGTTTTTGCGTCGAGGGTTTTTTTCGAGCCGAAATACGATCTGAGTCGATTCCGAAGTGAGGCCGATTTGCCAACGTAGAGAACTTTCCCTGCGGAGTCGCGGTGAATGTATACCCCCGGTTTCAGGGGAACGGCTGCGAGTCGTGTAGAGAATTTTCGTGTGGTAGCAGGCAATTTAAAAACGGGCCGTTCGAGTTTGGAAAACCCTGAACGGCCAAGTTAAAGTACTTTTTTTTTGTCCGATCCGTTCGTTCCACACTCGAACGAACTAATTGACCGAGACTAAAGAGTGAATGTTAGAACCACAAGCACAATAGCGACAGCGCCGGAAAGCACGCCCATCTTTTTGATCTCGGCTGAAAGTGATCGAGTGTAGATCTGAGACCTTGCACTGGCTCTCATGGTGGTTCTCTGAACTCGTGCACGAACTCGAGGTTCAGATGTTGTTGCAGTAGAAGTTACCGCGGAGTCTTGTTCATCGTCACTACCGTCGTCCTCCGGAGTCTCCGACTGAACAAATACGTTCGGCGTGCTAGTACGGCGGTTCTTGCGAGTTCCAGATTTTCTAGTGTTCTTTGGCATTACGTTATTGCGGGCTGAGGTGCTTTTCCAGATAGCTTATTCAGATGTTATTTCGGTTTGAGCGAACACTGAATCTGCCCATCTCAAACCTTTTTCAGACATGACCTGTGAGGCGTCAACAGTCACCTGCGCGGCGTACTCGATGGAAACGTCTGAAGTGTTCCACATGAAATGATACAAGAAGGGATCGATAGGGCTCGAATCAAATGCGCTCTCAAAGTACCGATGTTGCGCCAGATCTGTGTGTTCAATCAGCGATTCTGCCTGTTCGGGAGTCTCAAGGCGCATTTGCTGTTGTATGCGTTTGACTCGATCTTCCATTTTTGCGACGACACCAACACGTAGAACAGTCGGATTATCGTGCAAGATTGCTGCACCACCTCGGCCTAGCAACACAACATTGCCGATTTCAGCAAGATCATTGATTACTTCAGCTGCGGTCTCGATGAAATGTTGTTCGTCGATCTCTTCTGCACTGGTGTGTGGCGGCTCTTCCATTTCGCTGTAAGGACGAGCCAGTAACTGTTCAATACCGGGGCCAAAGTAAGGGTCGCCGCCCATACCGGCTACTGCCGATCGGTGAAGCATTCGTTGAATTGCCTGTGCGAACCTGTTCGCTAGCGAAGGTACTCGACTTTCCTGATCGGCAAGTGCAGTTACCGTAGCACCTACTCGTTTGGCAATATCGGCCAGCATAAGGCGATCTACGAAATCAAAGCCCAGTTCTTTCGCAATGATCCGCCCAAGATCTGGGCCGCCGGCTCCAAGTCGTCCTTCGATGGTAATGACACTCAATGTGACCTCCGCTGACCAAATCAGGCTCTTGGGTGAGCCTTCGCATACTCGCTACGAACATGTTCGTTCGTAAGGTGAGTATAGATTTGCGTTGTAGCTATGCTCGAATGACCAAGCAGTTCTTGAACGTGCCGAAGACTCGCACCGCCGTGCAACAGGTGAGTGGCGAAACTATGCCGCAGCATGTGTGGAGTGATCTTAGACGAAATTCCTGCCTTGGTGGCAAGTTTATTCAGGCGTAACCAGTACGCCTGTCGTGTTATTCGTCCGCCTCTGCGGTTCAGGAACAGTGCATCTTCAGAATTATTAGTCGAACGGGCAGGGCGGGAATACGAAATGTATTCAGCTATCGATTCGACGGCGGCATCGTAAATCGGAATGATCCGTTCCTTCGAGCCTTTCCCGATTGTTCTGACCGTTCCTGAGTCGAGATCGACGTCCCGTAGATTCAAGCCAACGAGTTCAGAAACACGAAGGCCTGCGGCGTACATGAGTTCGACCATGGCCTGATCGCGGGCTTCCTCTGGGGAATTTACTTTTGCGCTAGCTTCTAGCAGCTGATCGATATCGTCGATGCTCAACGCCTTGGGAAGCGGTTGTCCGGCTTTCGGTTGCCGAACCTCTGTCAGAGGGTTTTGCTCGATGATCTGTTCTTCTTTCATAAATTTGAAGAACGATTTCGCAGAAGCTATTTTCCGAGATTTGGTCGATGGGGCGTAGCCGCGCTCGTCGAGATCGTCTAGATACGCGCTAATGTCTCGCTCGCCAACGTTGTTCCAGTCGGATCGAGAACGGTTTTCGCTGCTTATGAACTCTATGAGAGCTGAAAGATCATTACGGTAGGCCGCGAGGGTGTGACCTGACAGCCCGCGCTCAACAGCGAGGTAGTTTATGAACGTTTCTAGTTCAGCAAGCACCGGGGAAATCTCTCGATGAGTGAGTTGGCTACGCTTCAAGCTCCACTCTAGTCGAAGAGGCGATATTCCTGCATTTCCATTGTCAGGCAGGAATCTTGTGTTTTTGACGTGATGAACTGTCTTGTGTGCGAGAAGCTAATCGAACAAACGCTGATCCAATATCTCAGTTGGATTCGGCCATTCGATCTCGATCAGCCAGGGTGTTCCCATGGATTTTCAGATCGGAACCGAGTCTATATCGAGTATTTCGCCCACGAACGTTGTAATTACTGTTCCGTGGGCAACTATCGCCACCGTTTCGTCGCCATGGACGTTCTCTAACAGCCTGCTGACGGCACTTCCGAATCGAATTCTTGCCGTGCTTACTGTTTCTGAGCCCCAAATGAGATCATCCGGCTTGCGCATGCACTCAATTACCAACGATTGACGGTCAAATCCTGATGGAGTCGGCATATTGTCCCGATCGTGCTCTCGAAGGTCGCGATCTTGAATCACATTCGGCACGCCAACGACTTTTGCCGCGATCTCGGCGGTTTCGACCGCTTTCACTTCCGTGCTAGCGAAAATTCGACCAACCTGACGTTTTTTCAAGTACTCGCCGAGATCTTTCGATCGTTCTCGGCCCTCTTCCGTGAGTATCCATTTTGAGGGTGGAGCGTGTGACCCCCATGCAGGCATCGAGTGTCTGATTAGCAGCAGATTCGTCATGGCGTCGAGAATACATGTCCAATAATTGGCCGTATATGTCGATTGATTAGCCGAAGGGCGAAACCTAGAATCGTCAAAGCCCGTAAACTCCTTCGGTGATTGTGAATCGAATTTGCAAAAAGCATCATCTGATATTCACGTCAGTCGAATAATTACTTCAATAAAGGTCCGAGCTCCACTAAATGCCATTCGCCGCAATAGAAATACCGTTCAATCCCAATATCGTTGCCGGTGGGAGTTTTTCACTCAGCTGGCACGGGTTCCTAAGCTTTATTGGTGTCGCAGCTGCGATCTACATGGTTGGCAAAGCCGCCGTGAAGGGCAATCTGAACCAGGATCTTGTTTACAGCACAGCTATCTGGGGGATAGTCGGGGGAATTATCGGCGCCCGATTAGTTCACGTATTCGATAACTGGGGTATTTACGGCGACGATCCCGGACGGATTATTGCGATCTGGAACGGTGGAATTGGTCTCTGGGGCGGAATTCTAGGTGGCTGGATTGCTGGCGCCATCTACGCCAAGTTCGCTAACGCACCAGTCGGTAAGTACATGGACATTGCGGCACCCGCGATGTTTGTTGGACAGACGATCGGCCGGCTTGGCGACATTATTAACGGCGAACACTGGTCTCGTGCGCTCGATGCTGGTTGGGGTTGGTATTTCACTCACCCGAGCAGCCCCGCACGTATCGGCGCCGAACGGTTCTTCGGCAATCCAGAACGGGCCGTTCACCCAACTGTGGTCTACGAAATTATCTGGAACATGATCGGTCTTTTCGTAATCACAAAGCTCAAAGGCAAGCTTCAGCCTGCCGGTGCTATCTGGATGATCTACATCACCTGGTACTCAGTTGGTAGGTTCTCGATCCAGTATCTGCGACTTGACGATGTGAAGTTCTGGGGGCTCCAGGAAGCGCATCTGATCGCAATAATGGTGGTTGCGTTCACGATTCCGTACATGATCATGAAGGTTCGCTGGGCCAAGGACGTCCTTGAGATCGACCCCGATGTTGATAGCCGTGGCTCAAAAAGACGCAAACGGGATCGTCAGCGAGAACAGGCGAAGGGTTAGGCGCTACGCTGCAGCCGGGGAATGAGGAGTTGGATAGCCTGGGGACCGAGGTCGATTGTTTAGGCGCGCTCTAGCCTCTAGCCGGGCGAATATCTCGTAATCCGAGTTGATGCCGCGTTCTGCCGCGCCATACTTCGCTACGAAGCTGGTAGACGATATCTACTGCGCCCGATCCGAGTTCACGATCGCCCAGTCCAAATCCGATCGAGTCGATTCGTCGACCATCGGCGTCAAAGCTGATCTTAAGATGCTTTCCGCCCACGCCCACCGTACGCACGTCGAGCGGCACTGCACCGTAAGTAACCAACATTGGCTCTCGGTTGGCCTCTCCGAACGGTTCCATTGCAGCAACGAAGTTCCAGGTCGCAACCGTTAGGTCTTCGAGCCTAACTTCGGCATCAGCGTGAATCTTCGGCAACGTGGGAGCCCCGAGTGCTCCCCAGGCTGCGCGTTTACGAAGATCTTCGAGCAGTTCAGCGAGCATCTCATGTTTGATAGAAAATCCTGCGGCTCTTGCGTGCCCCCCGAACCGTTCGAACTTGTCCGAATGGTTGGAAAGGGCAGCGTGCAGATCCAGAACAGTATTAGACCGGCATGATGCTCGAGCGAAGCCATCGACGATTTGATATGCGATGCCCGGCTTGCCGGTGAGTTCGTTGAGTCTGCCGGCGAGCGGCCCGAGTAATCCCATTGGGAATCCATCGCAATTTACGGCAACTATCGGGTCATCTGACTCTATGTCGAACTGGGTCGAAGCGTGTTCCCAAGCCTTTTCGCTCAAAGAACGGCGTTTGGTGTTGTCGGCATCGAGCCGATCGGCCAGTGCCAGTGCTTCTGACGGATCGTTGGTTGAAAGTATCTGAAGACTCGGCTCCGCATCACCCATGCGTCCTGGCGCGTTTAGTCGGGGTGCAACGTAGAACGAGATGAGTTCAGAAGTTGGCCTTCCAGACGCTCCAGGCGCTCGAGAGATATTCAATAACGCTCGCAACCCGGGTAGATCGGTTTGACCGAGAACTCTCAAGCCTTCTCGTACGATTGTGCGGTTCTCTGATACGAGCGGGACGATGTCGGCAATGGTGCCGAGTGCTGCGAGTGCTAGTAGTTCTTCTGGAAACTCTGTGCCTGCTGCTTCCGAGAGTGCCTCGGCGAGTTTGAACGCCACGCCAGCACCCGAATAGTCGACTGAATCGATCGTTTTTACCGAGTCGACCGATTCAACGTGCGGATTCACAATTGCAATGGCGGCTGGTCGTTCGGTTTCGATCAGGTGATGATCGGTCACGACGGTGTCGATGCCGAGTGAATTGGCGTATTTGATTTCCTCAACCGCAGTAGAACCGGTATCTACGGTGGTGATCAGGGTTACACCTGCATCGTTGAACGAATCGATTGCCTGATTCGAAAGTCCGTGCCCGTCGGTTTCTCGGTTAGGGATGTATGGAACGGCTTTGCCGCCAAGAGAACGAACTATTCGAAGAACTATTGCGGTTCCAGTAAGGCCATCTACATCGAAGTCGCCAAATACGCCGATAGTTTCGTCGTTCTTTATTGCTCGATAAACCCGAACGACCGCCGGAGCCATGTCGGGCAAGGTGAGAGGGTCGAGAAAATCATCGAGACCTGACGAAAAGTACTCCACGACGTCCGAATCAGTGCGTACTCCGCGATTCCACAACAATCTTGCCGGTAATGGACCGCGTACACCTGAACTAAGGAATCCTAAATCCACCCGAAATCCTGGTGGAGGCGGTTCGGTTATCTGCCATTCGCGGCCGAGCGTCATTCTGCGTACCTCGACCCATCTATCTGGTGATTATTGCTTGAAGCTCTTGAACACGAGGCTGGCGTTGTGCCCACCGAAGCCGAACACGTTCGACATCGCTACATCAACGGTTCGCTTCACAGCCACGTTTGGCGTGTAGTCGAGGTCGCACTCCGGATCAGGTTCGTTCAGGTTAATAGTTGGCGGGATAACGTTCTCGTGAACAGCGAGAACCGAGAAGGCTGCTTCGATACCGCCAGCGGCTCCGAGCAGGTGTCCGGTCATCGACTTCGTAGAACTTACCGCCAGCTTGTAGGCGTGGTCCCCGTACATCCTCTTCATAGCGATAGTTTCGAACTTATCGTTCATCGGTGTAGAAGTGCCGTGGGCATTGATGTAATCAACGGAATCTAGAGCGATATTGCCATCTTCTAGCGCCCATTTCATCGCCCGTGCAGCGCCTTCACCTTCGGGGTGAGGCTGCGTAACGTGGTGAGCGTCGCTGGATGCACCGTAGCCGGCAAGTTCTGCCAGAACGTTCGCACCACGCTTTTCTGCGTGTTCGAGTGATTCAAGTACCAGCAATCCGGCACCTTCGCCAAGTACAAATCCATCTCGGCCAGATTCAAACGGGCGTGACGCACCCTGTGGGTCGTCGTTTCGAGTTGAAAGCGCCATGCAGGAATTGAAGCCTGCTATTCCAATTTCACAAATTGCAGCTTCGGTTCCGCCCGCAATTACTACATCGGCACGGCCTCTGCGGATCATTTCCAGCGCTTCACCTATCGAGTCAGCACCGGTTGCGCACGCAGAAACTGTTGAAAAGTTCGGGCCTTTGGCACCGATCATCATCGAAACCTGACCTGATGCCATGTCGCCAAGCATCATAGGTACGAGGAACGGGCTGACTCGCTTCGGGCCTTTGGAAAGAAGCACTTTGTGTTGTTCGCTGATCGTGATGATCCCGCCAACACCGCTTCCGATGAGTACGCCAACGCGGTCGGCGTCTTCAGACGCCATATCGATTCCTGCGTCATCAAGTGCTTCGAGTGCAGCAACACACGCGAACTGGGCAAACCTATCGAGTCGTTTGGCTTCTTTGCGGCCGAGTAGTCCCTCGGCATCGAGATCGTTGACTTCGGCTGCGATTCTGGTTGTAAAGCTTTCAGCGTCGAATAGCGAAATATAGTCGATACCGGATTTACCTTCGAGAAGGCTATCCCAGGTGGTTTTACGATCCGAACCGACTGGTGTGACAAGCCCGATACCAGTGACAACGACGCGATCTGCCATTAGTTGACCTCTAAGCGCGTATTCAGAGGATATCCTCGTTGCAACGCTCTATTTCGACTTCTCAACTACGAGGAGTCGACTTCATAAATTACGACGGGGCGAGTATACCAATGCCGGGTGTGATTCTCTGCATCAAACGACCAGTTTGGGAAACCGTTCGATTATTAGTTGGGAAGTTGAACACGGTTGATTGGCACTGTTGGGCTTATTATTGATCGAACTTGATCTGATGATGGCTACTGAACAGGATGCGCGATGAAGGTTTGGATCGAAACTCACGGATGTAAGTTGAATACCGCCGACAGTCAAAGACTGGCGAATGAGTTTGCGCGATCCGGTTACGAGCTCGCTGATTCCAGAGATGTTCCCGATGTGTTTGTTCTGAACTCCTGCACAGTGACACACGTTGCCGATAAGAAAGCACGTCAAACCCTGAGTAAGGCTCGAAAGAGATTCCCGGAAGCGATCGTGGTTGCTGCTGGCTGCTATGCCGAGAGCGCTACTGCCGATCTCGAGGAGTTGGCGGCAACTGATCTTGTTATTCCGAACACGCGAAAGTCGGAAATTGTTTCGATTGTAAGTTCACGGACTGGTTTGGAATGGCAGGAGCCAATCGACTCTGGTGACGAAGTGGCCCAGCTTCTGGGTCGCACAAGAGGCGCGGTAAAGATCCAAGAGGGTTGTGATCAAGTCTGCTCGTACTGCATCGTCCCCAAGGTACGCGGTCGTGAACGAAGCATTCCTCGTGATGAAATCGTTCGGCAGGTTCAATCGCTGTCTTCGGCAGGGTGTCCGGAAGTAGTTCTGACTGGTACGCAATTGGGATCCTATGGATTTGATCTCGAAGGCACCGGACTGATCGACATGGTTAAGACTGTTCTTGAGCAAACCGATATTCGGCGTCTCAGGATTTCTTCTCTGCAGCCGGCGGAATTTTCTGACGAGCTGCTTGAACTATGGAACGGCGTCGGTAAAGGGCGATTATGTCCACATTTCCATATTCCGTTGCAGAGTGGAAGCGATCGAATTCTCGATCGGATGCGACGGCGGTACACGGGTGAAGGGTTTCTCGATGCGGTCAGAGCTGCCAAAGCGGCTGTTCCTAGTTGTTCGGTAACGACCGACGTCATCGCTGGTTTTCCGGGTGAAACCCCAGAGGATCACTTACGGACCCTCGAAGTACTCGAATCGGCCGAAGTCGCAGATGCCCATATTTTCCCGTACTCAGTAAGACCTGGTACCAGCGCCGCCTATTTCGAGGATCAGGTAGAAGTACAGGCTCGAGCTCGCCGTGCAGAGGAGCTTCGGGCAGTTGCCGACAGAATGGCGCAACATCATCGAATGTCGTTCGTTGGCACAGTTCGTTCGGTCCTCTGGGAAGGCGTAAGTGGGACCAGTGGATTGTCGGACAACTACTTACGTGTACGACTTGAACCTGAGCAGATCACGAAGACTTTATCGGGCAACCGCAAAGGATTGATCGAAGACATCAAGTTCAGCCGCCTCGAAGGTCTGCAGCTGATCGGTGCACCGCCGGTTTAGTTACATATCGCCTGAGTCCACATTTTAATACCAGGATTCCCGGTTAAACGAAAAAACCGCCCCCGGGCGATGGGGCGGCTTTTTCCAGAAAAACTTTTTGAGAGTTTGAACTTGAGTTCAGTTTAGAATTCGACTGCGCGAAGCTCGACGTTTCCGTGGCGACGCTCAAGGTAGCCAGCAGTCTCGTGGTAACCGTGGGCGAAGACCATTAGCCAGCCTTCCTTCTCACATCGGTCGAGAAGTTCCTTCTTCATCGCAAGCGACTGATCGGGGTAGCGATCAAATGCTGTGATGTAGGGCAGGGGAAGGTGGTTAGGAGTCGGGATCAGGTTGGCCAGGTAGATGATTCGTTCACTACCTGTGTTCACTAGAACAACTTGGTGGCCTTCTGAATATCCGTCAGTAACGATCGTGTGTACGCCTGGGGCAACTTCGGTGTCGCCATCCAGCAATACGATCATGCCCTTGTCTTCGAGTGTCTTCAGGTGCTCAACACCAGTTCCATAAACAGGAACCGAACGCTCGTTAGGTGCAAATGCTTCTTCCCATGCGGTTCGCTGAACAAGGTATTTGGCCTTGGGGAACGTCGGGATGATGGTTCCTTCACGGTCGAGGCGTGTTGCGCCACCACTGTGAGAGAAGGCTAAGTGGGTGAGGATCACAAAATCGATGTCTCGTGCGCTTACGCCTTGATGACGAAGGTTACGAAGAAGCTTCGATGAAGAGTGACCGTACACCTCTCGGGTGATTTCCGGCTCTTTGTTGCCGATGCCTGCGTCAACGAGAATGTTGAGTTCAGGAGTCTTGATCAAGAGAGAGTTGAGTCCGAGGCGTACTCGGTTCTTGCGGTCGGGCTTAGCGTTCTTTTCCCAGAGAATCTTCGGAACCGGGCCAAACATCGGGCCACCGTCCAATAAGAACGTTCCATCGCTGACGAGCCTTACGGCCACGCTACCGTTACTTGTAGTCATTCTGACGCCTCCAAGACCACACCTGGTCTTATTTCAAATCTATGAACGAGCGGACACTCGTTACTTTTTGGCGCCGTTGGCCCGGTTGCCCGGGCCACGGCTATGTTTTTGAGATTGTTGAAATCTCTGCAGCTTCGAGAGCGGTGTAAGCCATCGAACTGTTCGACACACGGAACCGTATGGGTTTTATGGTTGTTCATACAAGGTACGTCCGTACTCACTTCTAGGTGTTTACCTAATTATTGTTCCGAACAAGTTCAAAACTAGGTATAAATCGCGAGTTCAAATGAGTGGCAGCACTTACGCGTAATTACGCGCGGTTTGGCCGCGACGGCACCGCTGCGTACACCGGTCAAATACAATCACCGCGCAGAACCAGTGCAGCCTCTGTTGGTCTTATGTCGCACAGGCACGCACGGGAATTCGTTGGGTAAGCATTCGATCCGCTGATTAATTAGAAATCACGCAAGGATCGAGAGTTCAACACAGGAAAATCAGGAGTTAGATCTGTTGGAAATTGCAGTCGTTCAAAACGATGTTGTGAATATCGAAGCTGATGTAGTAGTTGTGAACCTGTTCGAGGGCGTTACTTCTCCTGCAGGTGCTACCGGCGCAGTTGATTCAGCTATCGGAGGCCTGATCTCAGAACTTATTTCCGATGGTGAAATTACTGGCAGAGCAAGCCAGATGACGCTAATCCATACGCCAAACTCCGCATATCCAAATTTCAAACCATCCAGAGTGCTGGTAGTTGGGCTAGGTTCTAGCGAATCAATCGATCTCGATGGGATTCGCCGGATTTCGGCCTCGGTCACACGTAGGTTGCGTGCGCTTGGCGCAAAACAGGCCGCCACTATTGTTCACGGCGCTGGAATTGGCGGCATAGATGTAGTTGCCGCAACGCAGGCGCTTGTTGAAGGCACTCTGCTCGGCGCATACCGATTCCTCAAATACCGAACGACCGACAAGAACAGGACACCTGATGTTGAGAAATTCAACATCGTCGAGAACGATTTATCGAAAATCGATGCGATCAACAGTGGTATCACGAACGGTACCGCCTACTCGTTGGCAGAAATTCTCGCCCGCGACCTCGTAAATGAACCTGCCAACAAGCTTTCGCCCGCCGATCTGGCTGCTGTTGCCGAGCAAGTTGCCAAAGATAACGGACTCGCCTGCACGGTTCTCGAAGAAGCCGATGTAACCAAGCTGGGAATGGGCGCCTTCGTTGGTGTGTCGCAAGGTGGACCTCGCCCGCTCAAGTTCATTCACATGACGTACGAAGGCGACGTTGGGAATTCCGAGAACAATCTGTGGTTGATCGGTAAGGGAATTACGTTCGACAGCGGAGGCATATCGCTTAAGCCTGGTGCGGGAATGGGCAAGATGAAGGGCGATATGGGTGGCGGCGCATCCGTAATCGCAGCAATGCAGGCCATTTCGCAACTCAAGCCGAAACTCAACGTGCATGTAGTTTGTGCAGCTACCGACAATATGCCGGGTGGATCGGCTCAACGTCCAGGTGACGTCGTGACTGCCATGAATGGCATGACGATCGAGATCGACAACACCGATGCTGAAGGTCGCCTAACGCTTGCGGACGCAATTGGGTACGCCCTATCGAAGGATGCAGTTCGATTAGTCGACGTGGCGACTCTTACGGGAGCTGCTCGAATCGCACTTGGCGATGGCGTAAGCCCGGTATTTGGAAACGACGATGATCTGGTAAACGCAGTTCTCGAGGCAAGTGAAGGAGTAGGGGAGCCGATGTGGAGGCTTCCACTGGATTCGGTCACCAAGCGACAGAACTCTTCGAAGATCGCCGATCTGAAGAACACAGGCGGGCGTGGGGGTGGTTCAACGACCGCAGCTCACTTCATTTCAGACTTCGCTGGCGATACCCCGTGGGTGCACATTGACGTGGCCGCTACCTCTATGTTGGACAGTACGAGGGGCTGGATGCCTGCTGGTGCGACCGGTGTACCGACCCGTTCGCTCATCGAACTGGCGATGAGGATGGGTGGCTAAAGCATACGGCCACTAACTGGTGGCTGGCAAAACTAAACGCTAAAATAAGGTGAGTAGGTTGGCAAGGATTGATTTAGACAGTCGTTGGCAAATCGTGGTCAAAAATCGCGCGTTCTGAAATTGACCGTCCACACTCTCGATGCTAGCGTTTAAAGCCTGTGGTGGGCGTAGTGAAGAGGTTATCACGCTAGGTTGTGGCCCTGGAGACGAGGGTTCAATTCCCTCCGCTCACCCCATATTTTCAGTTCGGTTATCCGATTTTGTTCGATCTAGATAATCCGGGATTTGCACTGTTTCGTGCAGTTGGAGTCTCGGATATGATTGAACTCGCAAGAAGCCCCGTAATAAGGGTTATTTTCCTGCGCCCGTAGCTCAGTGGATTAGAGCATCTGGCTTCGAACCAGAGGGTCGGGGGTTCAAGTCCCTCCGGGCGTACCATATTGAAATTGAACTAGAGAAGCCCTCGTAGAAATACGGGGGCTTTTCTAGTTATTGACCCAATGTTGACCCATTAGGTCGGAATAAGTGCCTGTTCAGGTATCACCCCTTCCGCTCATCCAGCAGCTTCAGCTGCTCCCTGATCGACCGAGCGTGTTCCCTTAGCATGTTTGCGTACTGCTTAGGGTCTGCCATGTGCTGCGCCCATGACTCCAGTGAGAAGCGAGGGACGGATACTTTTTTACCGGGACGTGTTGACCAAGGATTCATCAAGCGAATGTAGCTGGTTCAGGCGTGGAAGCTAAGACTGGTGTCACAGTCGGTCGCCGATAGACCTGCCTACCCTTTGTTACATAGGGATGTGGGAGTGGGGATGCTGAGATGGCGTTAGCGACAAGAATCGGGGAGGTCGTAGCCAATCTTTACTTCGGCGTAGCACGTCGAATCAATGGCGTAACGGCCGACCTGATATTCACCACGCCCGTCTAACCACGTCACTCCTCCGCAAGGAGATTCTAGATCACGACTCGAGCAGGAGATAGCGTTGCCGGAAGTCACTTCGAAGATGTTGGTAATTTCTAAAAACGCCTTTTGCGGGGACGAGATGACAGCTGACTCGACAGTAGCTTGCACTTCTTCATCCGTGTACCCGTTCGAGCAGGCGACGACCATCAACATCAGCGAGAAAGTGAATAGCAATAAAAGTGATTTGGTGGACATTTGGAGATCGTCGCACATGTGATAACGCAAGGCAACAGGTGACTCACGCCTGCGTGGCCGTAGGGGCGTGTAACGCGGAAGGATGGGGGGGCGGTGCGGAGTTTTTAATAGTTCTCATTAACTGTACTGGTTCTGACAGATTTCTAGAAACCAGTCGATCGGCTAAAGTGCGCTCCGCCAGTGTTCAGGAACGATCGCTTTGACATCCGGACCGAAAAACTTTTCGGTGATCCATTTCTCTGCGAAAAGACCGTCTTTAAAGCTCGACATCTCTGATTCGTGCACAGTCACGTTTCCGGCTATGCCGTTCTCAAGATCTGCAAGTATGTCCGCGTTATATATACCGTTAGGTTGATCTGCTCTTAGCAGAGTTTCCGCTTTGACCGCAGGTGCATGCCAACGCAAGTTATACATCGATAATATCGATTCAACTTCATCTTTTCTGTCCGGATATAGACGAAGGTAATCGCTGTACTCCGCAAGCGGATACGACGACGTTTTCAAAGCGTGTTCAACTGTGTCGAACAAGTAAGCCGGAGTCGATACGGCATGTGTGATTTCACTTCTACGTGCCGCAGCCAAAACAGCGATGTCATTGCCCCATGCGACAATTCTTTTTGAATCAATTTCTGGGCGTGTAATCAGGTATTCCAGACCTCGAAGTGCGTCGGCTATGATGCCTCGATACACGTAAGTATCCGCACTTTCTAAACCATCAGTGAGCTGACCCGGATACATGGCCGTGTATGGCTTATCTGAGTTCCTCATTCCACGCCCTGCAACCGAGAAGGTTACGTAACGACCGCGAATACCGGTCGCGGTGCCCTGCGGGATTACCTCGTGAACGCTTCCGTTCTTAGGCACGTAATAGATCGCAGGGAACGGTCCTTCGCCTTTTGGAATGCTCAGATAAGCAAATAACCGGTAGGGTCCGATGCTGGTGATACGCAGGCCATAGAGATCGGCATCATCGTTCGAACGCATTTGGATGTACTCGACTTCGGGAGCGATCGAAATACTGCCAAGATCGTTATCGACATCATCCCAAAAGCTATCGAACTCAGCGGGTTTAATTACAGTCATATCTTTACTTCCCGCCCTTCAGTTCGGTTTCAAAAAACTTATCGATAATCGCGCCGTGTACGTACTTACCAGCATCGTGACCGTGGCCGTCATATTCGTAGAACTTCTTGTTGCTACTGGCGATCGCGTCGAATACGGCATAGCCAGTTTCGGGCGGTACGACGTTGTCTTGGAGTCCGACGTTCAGGATGACAGCACATTCGATCTTGTCGGCAAAAGAAATACCGTCAAAATACGCAACGGTGTTCTCAAGTTCCTCGCGACGCTCCGGGTACGTGTACAAATAGTCATTGATCTCATGGAACGGGTATGCGTGAGTCAATTCAATTGCGTCCATGTACCCGCATAGATATGGTGCGCTTATCGACACAGCCTTAACCTCTTTGCGCATTGCCGAGATTGTGATCGCGAGTCCACCGCCTTGACTACCTCCGACTGCGCCAATATTTTTCCCATCGACTTCTGGCCGTGCTAGCAAGAAATCAACGGTGCGCCATGCGTCAACGTAAAACCCACGGTAAGAGTACGAATTCTTATCTACGATTCCGTAGGTGAGCAGGCCGGGGTAGCCAGGATCGAACTGCGTTCGGCTTCTGACCTTGCCACGAGGGTTAACTGAAATGCACGCGTATCCCTTCGCAGCCCACTCTCTGGCGATCGGAGGATCACTTTGATAGCCGGGTAGCTGAATAATCGCCGGCAAGTTTCCTGCTGCCCCTTTGGGTACCGAATACCAGGCCGAGATTCTTACGTGGTCGAGGCTGTTGTAATAAACCTGATAAACGTCGACTTCGTCGTTCGATCGCAGATCGTCTTTCTCCATAGTGGGATCAAGATTTATCGCGTTCACATCGCTAAGAACGCCGTCCCAGAATTCATCGAAATCCTCTGGTTTGACCATCTTGCAACGGTAGTTTCTATCGACTTCCATTCGTAATCCTTAGTTCGGGTTTGTACAAATTGGCGGTGTTCGTTTGAGATCACACGGCCTTTTCAAACGGGCACAAAGTTAGTGATTAACCAAATGCTGATCGAAGTGCTTCGGCCACGATTTCTGCCTCCCTTCAATTTGTCCATTATCTGATCTTTCAGATGGACACGTTTGAGGGGGGCAGGTCAGTAAGAACACGCCCTGGCATCTTGGCAACAATAATCTCGTAGTACTCGATTTGAGACTTGTCGTATGTCAGCAGTGTTTTGGCTATCTCTGTCCGAGACGCCGTTCCACCGCTATCCATCAAAGTCAGCAGCATCGCTGGTTGATATACATGGGACATCTTCATCTCGAGGTTGATGAACCTGTCCAGTTCGTTGAAGCGTTCCGACATTTTTCCTCCTCCAGCTGCTGCAGGTCCGTATAAAGGGCTTTTTTACTAGCTGACCTAGACATTGGGTCGGCAGCACACTGTACACGCTACTATCGGCGTAAGGCACTCACGTCTACGTGTGTGGGCGCGTGTAACTCGGGTGGG
Source organism: Dehalococcoidia bacterium (assembly GCA_963694185.1). GTDB lineage: Bacteria > Chloroflexota > Dehalococcoidia > Lucifugimonadales > Lucifugimonadaceae > Lucifugimonas. The sequence goes on along the minus strand of CAVOCL010000004.1, from coordinate 711 downwards.
TGTGCGTGAGGGGATTAGCAGCCCACTGCGTCGAGTAGGTCGTCTGGGTCGTATTTCTTTACCATCGATGCCTTTGTCACGTATCTAACGATGTCCCCTGACGAATTCACAATAACCGGTGGTCGACTCGCACTGAATGAATACGCCGACAGGTCGTCCCTACGGGAACCGTACAAGTGCCACCGAATACGGAACTAAGTCGGTATTTTGATGTCTACAAATCGGCCATGGTCGATGAAGTTGATCATTACGAGTCATGGGCTGAACTAACCTGGGACATCGATGCGATTGTCTTTAAAGCTGAACGGTGTGATCACGAATGGTTCTTCCCTTGGGAGTCACGGTGGGTATTCGATGAAGCGCATGAAGGTGCGAATGAGTTACTGGTTGGTTGGCCAGGATGTGCAGGCGATGTTGAGCTTCTATCCCAACACGGGATTGACCTAGTTCTCTTAGCTCGATTATCTGAAGAGGCAGAACACAGATCGAATGTTCGATCATGCGCAGCAATCGAGTTGGGCGGTGAGGGTTTCAATTCTTTGGATGCGTCATACCCCGACCCATGTGCGCTACCCTAGCAATTGCTCAATGATTTGGGTAATTAGGCTGAAAAAAGTAGACCCGTTTCAAGACCGCAAAGTTACTCTACGGCTGTATTGGTGCGCTGGCTCGATAACAAGGTCTAGTTACTGTTAAGTTTTGTTTAGTTCT
>CAVOCL010000003.1:0-18755 GCA_963694185.1 Dehalococcoidia bacterium | reverse complement strand
TTTATCAGACCGGTGCCGACTGGGTTTGGATCGATCAGGAGCACTCGCCAGCAGGATTTGAATCGGTTGGCACTATCTGTGTTCAAGGACGAGAGAACGGCAGTGCGCCGGTCATTCGAATTCCTTACAACAACCCGGGCGATATCAAGAAGGCCTACGACGTTGGCGCTGTTGGCGTGATGGTGCCGCAGATAGATACTCCAGACGACGCAAAAAACGCCGTTCACTGGGCGAAGTATCCGCCGATCGGAATGCGAGGAATCGCACCATTCTTTGCCGGGTATCTCGGTCTGAGTCAGCAGGACATTATCGATAATGCCAACGACGAGACGATCCTGATGCTCCAGATGGAGAGCGTCGAGGCTTACGAGAATCTCGATGAAATCCTGGCTATTCCCGGATACGAAGTTCTTCTGGTTGGCCCAACGGATCTTTCGGCTTCTCTGGGTATCAGCGGTGATATTCACAACTCGAAGGTCGAGAACATCATGATCGATGTTGCGGCCCGAATCAAAGGCACTGGCAAGTATTTGGCGACCACGTTCGGCGATGTCGATGATTGTCGACGCTGGATTGGTGAGGGCTATCAGATGATGAACGTTTCGAGCACGTTGGCACTTGGGACTATTCAGACGGAAGAGATTTACGCTGAACTGCGAGAGCGTTACAAGGCTTAGTACGGTCTGACGGCTCCACGACCACCCAGCCATCGAGGGTCTCTCCACTTTGGTCGAGAAATAGGGTAAATAAAAAAGCGGCGGGATTTCTCCCGCCGCTTTTTAGTTAATTTCGTTTGGAACTAGTCCATGTGTAGGGCAACACGTTGCGCCTGAGTTCCGTCGTCCTTGCCGTGCCATTCGGCGAACTCGAAGGCTTCGTTCACCTGATCGAGCGCGAATGTATCGGAAACAACGTCCATCAGCTGGTACTTGTCCTTGGTCTTCACGAGGAACTGCAGCGCAGCTTCGATCACCCATGGGTTGTAGTGAACGGTACCGACCCATTTGGTCTGGTTTCCAATTACCTTGCCCGCAGGAATCGTGAGGCTTCCGCCGCCAATGTTTCCAATGTCGAGATACGACCCGTTGATGCGGACCATGTCGAGTCCTTCGTAAGTCGCTGCTGCGACTCCAACGACTTCAACCACGATGTCGGCGCCAATGCCGCGAGTCAGCTCACGTACACGTTCGACGCGTGATTCTGCAGTCGGGTACTCATTCATCGAAATCGTCGATGTTGCGCCGCACTTTAATGCGCGATCGAGTCGGTTCTGCTGACCATCGATGACGATGATCTGGCTTGCACCGCGCTCAGCTGCAACTGCGGTGGCGTAGATACCAAGACCGCCAGCACCCTGAATTACAACGGTGTCACTAAACGAAATACCAACGCGCTCGAGTCCGAACAGAACCTGCGCCAACGCACAGTTCACAGCTGGGATCGATTCGCTTGGCAGCTCGTCTGGAACCTTGTAGGCGTAGTGGCCAGGCTGCATGTAAAAGTATTCAGCCATTCCACCATCACAGTAGGCGTAATCGTCGAGCCCAACCATGTTGCGGCGTGACCTGAACGTACAGGCGTGATGTTCGCCCCGGATGCAGTGGTAGCAGCGGTGGCACGGGAAGAAGAACGGGAAGGCAACTCGATCGCCCTCTTTGAGTGGTCGTCGGAGCGAGTCGGTATTTATACCTTTGCCCAGAGAGTGAACAACGCCTGTGAACTCGTGCCCGAGAATGCGGCGTTTCGACAGCGGTGGGCCATCTCCATCGCCACGCCACACGTGCAAATCCGATCCGCAAATCACTGCGTCGGTGTTCTTGATAAGTATTCCGCCGGTTTCAATTTCCGGAGTTGGAAGTGTTATCAACTCGAACGGTTTACCCGGTTCGGTAAAAACAGTAGTTAGGCCCTGGGGCATTTTCGTAAATTCTCCGTTTTGGGAATTTGTTAATTAAATCGCTCGACAAAATTTAAGCCTGTCTGGCGCTCGCGGCAAGTTAATGAACACTAAAATCAACGATTATTTGCAGCAATGTGTTCGCGTAACCCCTCTTAGTCCGCAACCACAGGCGTATACTCCGACGGTTTTCCAAGTTCAACCGCACGCGTTGGCCCGGCAAATCTGAAGCCGCGAGCAGGATGAATTTAATTTAGAAAAGGACAGCCCAATTTGCTGGAGCGATTTCATGTACCGAGCGATGTAGCAGTCCATGTCGATATTGACGACATGATGGCGACTGTGACCGATATTTTCTTGAAGATGGGCATGCCTGCTGACGATGCTGACAAAGCTGCAGAAGTGCTTGTTTACGCCGACATACGGGGTATTGAAACCCACGGTGTGTCGAACATGCTGCGCAGTTACGTCGAGCAGTTCGCTGAGGGCGGGATCAACCCCACTCCGAATCCTAAAATTATTCGAGAGATGCCAGCCGCAGCGACGCTAGACTGTGATGGCGGTCATGGCCTTGTTGTGGGCCCAATGGCAATGGAAATGGCTATTGAACGAGCCAAAATTTACGGCATTGGAACGATCACTGCGAACAATGGCCGACACTTCGGTGCTGCCGCCTATCACGCAGCCATGGCGTTGGAACATGGCATGATCGGTATCGCAATGACCACCGGTGGGATGACCGTGCTGCCCGTTGACGGCGCTAAGCCGATGTTTGGGCTTAACCCGATCGCTGTCGCGGTGCCGACCAATAGCGAAGCACCGTTTATTTTCGACGCATCCATGAGCTCGGTAGCAGGAAACAAGATTGCCCTGGCGAAACGCCTTGGAGTCGATGTTGCACCGGGATGGATCGCAGATGCCGATGGCGTTCCGATCATGGAAGAAAGCCCTGTACCTGACGAGTTCTTCATGCTGCCTACTGGCGGTACTCGCGAGGGCGGCGCTCACAAGGGTTCGAGCATGGCCCTATGGGTTGAGGTTATGTGCACTCTTCTGGGTTCAACGGGTGCAGGACCAAACCGCAGAGGCGGTGCGGCTCATCACTTCGTCGCTTACAACATTGAGGCGTTCGCCGATCTTGAAGAATTCAAGAACGATATGGACATCTACATGAATGAGATCAAGAGCACGCCGCCGATTCCAGGAAAAGAACGCGTTATGTACGCAGGTCTGCCCGAGCACGAAGAGGAAATCGAACGACGTGAGAACGGAATTCCGTATCACCCTGAAGTTATTGATTGGTTCCGCGGAATTACCGGGGAACTAGACATTACGTGGCGACTGACAAGCGACTAAAGCAGGAGATTCATATTGGCGAAGAGAATTAACAAGTGCATTGAGTTGCTCGAACAGGGGCAGCCTTTCTACGCTACCCACCCAACCGAACTAACGTACGAAGCCGGCGTGAAAGACTCACAGACTTGGGCCGACATGCTGATGATGGACTTTGAACATCACCCCTTCGACACGGTTGGGCTGACCAACTACATGCGAGGTTTGAAGGACGGTGGCCCGACACCAAGTGGTCACCTGACACCGACAGTGCTTTGCACGCTTCCTTCGAACGCAATTACGCCGGAAGAAGTGCGATACAACGCATGGCAGGCTCGGCACGTTCTGAGTGCTGGAGTGCACGGAATTCTTCACACCCACACTCGCACGGCAGCATCGGTGGCAGCATTTGTGCAGATCACTCGATATCCGTTCCAGGAGATTGATCGCGACGTGATTGGTGAGGGTCTTCGTGGTGCTGGTGGTCAGAGGCCCGCAAACGAAATCTGGGGACTTTCAACAGCTGAGTACTCCAAGGTCGCTGACCCGTGGCCATTAAACCCGGATGGCGAGCTGATTCTGGGTTTGAAAATCGAAGATAAGTACTGTCTCGATAATGTTGACGAAATCGTCGAAGTTCCTGGCATTGCGTTTGCTGAGTGGGGACCTGGCGACATGGGAATGTCACTTGGTCACCCGGATGCACACGACCCTCCGTACCCGCAAGACATGAATGATGCGCGAGATAAGATCAACGCAGCTCTCACTCGCAAGGGCATTGGCTTCTACGCAAGCTGGGCTGATGAGAACATGACCATGGAACAGCGGGTCGACTACTCGATCGACGTTGTGAAGGTCAAGATGATGGGCGCAACCGAGGAATGGGCGGCTTACGGTCGAAAGAAGACCGGACGCACGATGCCTGTTTAGTCAGAAGTCTCTGACTTCTGTCACGCCTGATGGCGAAACAGACTGTAAATTGAGTCGAGCTCGTGAAAGCGGGCTCGACTCGCGTTCAGACCCGGCCAGTCCTAAATCAGGCCTAAATCAGGCCAACATTGAAATATTCGGGAAATCTAAACATGAAAGTACTAGTAACTGGCGGATCGGGAATCGTTGGTCATTACGTGATCGATGAGTTGTACAAGCTCGGACACGAAGTGATCAATGCCGACAAGTTCCGCATGACCAGCAATTTGGGTCACAGCGGGACAACCGGTCAACTTGCCAGTGCCGACGCTGCTGTGGCGATGCGGGAAAACTGGCCGACCACCCCGACATTCTTCGAGGTTGAAATTTCGGACTACGGACAGGTGATTTCGGCAATGGACGGCTGTGATGCAGTGATTTCACTCGCTTCACGTCCCAGCGCAGCGAACTATGTTGAAGAGGACGTTGTACGCACGAACACGATGTCGATGTGGAACGTGTGCCGAGCCGCCGAACAGCTCAAGGTGAAGCGTGTTGCGCTTGGATCTTCCTACAACGCTGTTGGAGCCATGGGAACGGCAGCTAGATGGGCGCCGAAGGAAGTTAAGCCGCCGGAGTACTTCCCGCTCGACCAGGACGTTTACACACGCTCTGAAGATCCATACTCGATCGCCAAGTGGCTTGGTGAAGAGATCGGTCAGGCGTTCTCACGTCGATCTCCGTGGATGGCGATCGCAAGCATGAGGTTTAATGGCATGTGGGATGACGCGTACTTCACCCATCTCCAAGCGAATCCGATCACGGATCCGTGGACTCGCTGTCAGGGGTTCTGGACGTACTTGCACATTCGTGATGCCGCACGGGCCTGCGTTCAGTCGGTCGTGAACGAGAATTGGAACGGTCACCACCGATTCTTCCTGAATGCCAAGGACACAATGCTGAATATCCCAACGATGGAAGCGATCAAGACGGTTTACCCCGACGTTCCGCTCAAGAAAGAATTCGACGGATTCGAAGCCCCGCTTTCGATTCAGAATGTGAAAGATGTGATTGCCTGGGAGCCGATCTATTCGTGGCGCGACGAGCAGTTCAGTTCGTAGCCGTTTGTAAATTGGGTATGAACAAGCGCCGCACATCGTAGACTTGTCACATGTGCGGCGCTTTTGTTTATGTCTATGTCGGCGGAGTTCGCTACCAGTTGATGGGTGGCGGGGGAGTTGAGCGCGCCGGAGTTGGCGATTTGATTGCTCGACGACCCGATCTTGGATCTCGATTCAATATTCGGCCTACGCAAGATGTTGTGACTATCGTCAACGAGGATGGCCGACCGGTCGCAAGACCCATGCGTTGGGGGCTAGTTCCGAGCTGGGCTAAGGCCGATAAGCTACCTCGAAGCACATTCAATGCACGAGACGACCGGCTGGCAGAGTCGGGAATGTGGCGAGGCCCGTTCAAGCGGAGCAGGGGAGTCGTTCCAGTGAACGGATTCTTTGAGTGGAAGAAAACCGACGGATCGAAGCAGCCGATGTACATCACTCCGAAAGATGGCGAAATATTCCGGTTCGCTGCCATATACGACTCATGGATAAACGAGCACGGTGAAACGGTTGAATCGTGCGCGATCATCACCACGGAAGCCAATGAGTTCATGTCGTCTATTCACGATCGAATGCCAGCGATTCTTGATGAAGAAACCGTAGCGTTGTGGCTTGACCCAGCGACAACTGAGGCAGACAGGTTACAACCCATTCTTATGCCGTCTGCGAACGAAATTCTTCAATCTCATCCGGTGTCTACGCTAGTCAATTCATATAAAAACGACGATGAAAGTCTGATCACAGAAGTGTCGATCACTGAACCCGAATCGCTTGCCGGGCAGCTAGGCTTGTTCGACGACTCAACCGACTAGTCGAAAACGAATACGAACACAATGCAACGGCCCCCAGAATACCCAGATAACGAACCCCCCGAGGAGATCGACGATGATGATCTCGTCAACAAGGTCTATGGTCCTTCTCAGAACGATATAGACCGATCGTGGGAAGGCTACGAGTCAGGGCACACTGTCGGTGGTCGAAGCGTGGGCGGGATGGTTTGGAAAGTCGCCATCGTCGTGGTTTCACTGGTGATTTTGGCCTCGCTGTCGCTTGGAGTTCTGAGTCCGTTATTTGGTGGTGACGATTCACCTCAAGAAAGGGCACCCGAGTGGATAACAGCAACTGTGCTGCGTGTCATCGATGGCCGCACCATAGTTATCAGTTCTGGAGATGGCGAACAGACCGTTAGATTAATCGGTATCGAGTCACCGCCATTCGGTCATCCGTTTTACGATTTCGCGGGTGAAGTCACCCAGGCCTGGATCGACGGGAAAACCGTAATGCTGGAGGCCGATCAGCTTGATTCAGACGATCAGGGCCGCTTGATGCGTTATGTATTCCTCGACAACATCATGATCAACGCTGCGTTGATATTGAACGGCCTAGGCACGGCCGAATCTGTACAGCCAAATATTAGGTACAGCGACTACCTTACTGAGATGGAACGCCAGGCTCGGGGGAATAAAGTTGGCATCTGGGATGAGGCATTTGGGGATTTGGATGCCGAAGGCCGAGAAGTTTCGATACGAACCAATTCGGCGCCCAAGTGGGCTACTAGTTGACCAACCCAACCAGGCCGTTAGACGGACGTTCTTCCAATCGATTTAAATCAGTAATTTCCAATCCGTCGTACAGACGACTTTGGGGCATTGGAATAACGTCGGCAACAATGCGTTGGATGGAAACGGTTGCGCTTGGAATCTACGTTTTCGAACTCACCGGTTCGCCATTCTGGGTCGCTATAGTCGGGTTCCTTCGCATGATCCCGATGTTCCTGCTCGGACCGTCTATCGGGCTCGTATCTGACCGAGTGAACCGAAAAATGCTGCTTGGCAGTGCGATGGCTTCGTTATCGGTCGTTTATTTGGTCATGGGGTTGCTCGTTATTACAGGTCAGATCGAACTGTGGCACATCTGCGTGGGTGCGACGCTCGCTGGCGTGATGTGGTCGACAGACTTCCCGGTTCGCAGAGCGATGATTGGGGATGCGGTTGGGGCCGATGGCATATCGACAGCAATTGGCATCGACATGGCGAGCAGCAATTTCTCGAGAGTAATCGGACCTCTCGGTGCCGGCGCGTTTCTTGCAACTGTCGGTGTGGAAGCAGCGTATTTTACCGGGGCTATTTTGTTCAGCGCTGGCTCGCTACTGGCGTTTTCGCTTCCGTATGTGGCTCCAGCGGTGAGGCAGGGACCTCGATTAGGCTACTTCGCCAATTTAGGCGAAGGGTTGAGGCATGTTCGAGCTGATCGCATAATCACGGTTACGTTGATTATCACGGTTGTGATGAACATATTTGGATTCCCATACCAGCACATGGTGCCTGTGATCGGGGCAGAATCGCTCATGATCGGGCCGTTGCTGATCGGTATATTGCTGGCCACTGAGGGGTTGGGAGCGACGATTGGTTCGCTGGTGATCGCAGTAAAGGCCCGTCCTGGCGGGTACACAAGGATTTATGCATTCGGGTCGGTCTTGTTCCTTACATCTATTCTTGGATTTTCGCTCTCGCCTTCGTACTGGATGGCCCTTCCAATCTTGATGATCGGTGGATTCTCAATGTCGGGATTCGCAACGATGCAGAGCATCATCGTTATCACTTCCACTCCAGCGGAAATTCGTGGAAGAGTGCTGGGAGTGCTTGCAGCGTCGATTGGAACGGGGCCGTTTGGTGCCCTGATCGTTGGAGGCCTCGCGGTTTGGTGGGGTGCTGGTAACGCTGTGACGGCTATTTCGGTGGCTGGCTTGGTGCTTACGGTTCTTGCGCTGGTGATCTGGCCTTCGTTCATTCGCAGTGCCGTAAAAACTCAATTATCAACTACCGGCGTCAGTAGCGAAAACAAGTGACATTACGTACATAAATATGATCAAGAAGATCAGGAAAATAACGAATCGAGGGTTTGGTTTGATTCTCACGAATATGGTCTTCGAGGGTTAGCTATTACTGTGGTTTTTGACAACGATACAAATGAAGGCAGTTCAATCTACTCCCTAGTAGCGCTGGATATCGATGGCACGATAATCGGTGAAGACCGAATCGTTAAGCCTGAACTGATCAATGCGATAGCTCGGGTTCAATCTTTGGGGGCCATTGTTTCGATTGCGACAGGAAGAACGCTGGTGCCCGCTATGCGAATTACCGAACAGGCTGGAGCTTCCGGTCCGGTCATTTGTTTTCAGGGAGCTATGACGTTCGACCAAGCTTCAAAAACGTCCATCCGGCACGTTCGTCTCGATGAGGAAATTACGCGGAAGGCGATAGATGGTCTCACGGCGAGCGTTCCCGAAGTGATGATGTTTCTTGGAGACGATGTGTGGGTCGAGAAACGTTCTGATTGGACAGACGCGTATGGTCAAAGAATGGGCGTGAGCATTCGTGATACGGAATCGCTACTCGCCATGGCTGACAAATCGCCAACCGCTATTGTCGGGGTGGGTGAGCCTGAGATTATTGGCCCGTTGGTGGAAAAGCTTCACCGACAACTAAACGGCACGGCGTTGGTGACTCACTCGTTGCCGATGTTCTGCGAGGTCGAGGCAATCGGGGCCGGAAAAGATCACGCGGTTGCCCATTTAGCCGAGACATTTGGCATTGATCGGTCTGCAGTGATCGCAGTTGGCGATGGCAAAGGCGACCAATCGATGATCGAGTGGGCGGGGCTGGGAGTAGCGATCGAAGGCGGGCATCAAGATGCTATTTCTTCGGCTGACCAGATAATTGCCACTCCTGAAGATTCAGGCCTGGTTAAATTCCTTGAATCGTTGTCTGAGGCTGGTAGATTTGGTGCTCCAATCCACTAGCCGCTCGCAGTAAATTAACGGTTAGTTAGTCACTCTTAGGTAAACAGGCATAATTTTTTGAAAGATGTAATCGTTCTCGGTGGGCTAAACATGGATCTAATCGTGGACACGCCACGATTGGCGGGCCCGGGGGAAACTGCCGAAGGAACCCGGTTCTACACAACGCCGGGTGGCAAGGGCGGCAATCAGGCCGTTGCTGCCGCTCGACTCGCCCAAAGTCCGGGCACAGTGAAGATGGTTGGCCGGATTGGTGACGATGGATTTGGCGAGGAGATGGCCAACTTCATGCGAAACGAGGGTATCGATACTTCGCTTCTGAGGAGCACCGAGAACATCGCATCTGGAATAGCAGTGATTTTTATTCTTCCGGACGGCGAAAATCACGTGAATCCGGTCTACGGAGCAAACGCACTTTGCGATACGCAGCAATCTAACGACGTCATCGGGGCACTTGCTGGTGCTGGCGTGTTGCTTTGCCAGCAAGAGGTTCCATTGCCAGCAACCAAAGCTTCAATAGACGCTGCTGCGAAGGCCGGTGTCATGGTCGTGTTAGATCCTGCTCCGGTTCGCGAAGTTCCTGACGGGTTCTATGACTCGGTGACGGTTCTAACGCCAAACCAAGGCGAAGCATCGTCGATGGCTGGAATCGAAGTGATTGATTCCGCTACGGCCAAATTGGCAGCGGTGAAGATTCGTAATAGCGGCATTGAAACTGTGATTGTGACGCTTGGAGATCAGGGCGCTTGGGTCGAATCTGACGGTGTTTCTGAATTACTTGATCCTTACAACGTTGATGTGGTTGCGACCGTTGCCGCAGGAGACGCGTTTAACGGCGGCTTTGGCGTCGGTATCGCTTCGGGGATGAGTTTGCTCGACGCGGCTCGATTGGGAATGGCGTCTGGTGCAGTGTGCGTGGGCAGAGACGGCGCACAAGAGGCGATGGGCAGCCGAGCAGAGATAGATGCATTGTTGGCTTCTCGTTAGCGATAACCGCTACTAGATCACAGGCGGGGTATCGGCGATATCGGCGATCGATGAGATGCCGGCTGCGTCCATCAATTTCACGAGTCGCTTGTTGATCCGGGCAGGTAGACCCGGTCCTTCGTAAATAAACGATGTGTATAGCTGAATTGCGGATGCTCCCTTGGCCAGCAGTAGCCACACATGCTCAGCGGTCGTCACACCTCCGCAGGCGATGATCTGGGCCTGACCCTGAATCCTCGCCTGAACATCAGCAATCATGAGCTCGGTGTGCTCGAACAGTGGAGCACCGCTCAGTCCACCTCGTCCAACTTGCAGCCTGTTGCTTTCAATCGGGTGGGTGTTGGCAATAACCAGACCGTCAACTCCGGCATCGACAGCCGTTTCGGCAAGTGTGAGAATTTCTGAGCGATTTTCGGTATCCCGGGGCCATGGTGGCAATTTCACAAACAGGGGGACCTGTTTTTCAGAAACCAGTCCTTCGATTAGGCCACGCAATCTTGCCGGCTCATGGAATATTCGAAGACCTGCGGTGTTAGGACTGCTGATGTTTAGTTCGATTCCCGCCACTAACGGCTGAGTACGACGCAGACATTCGAAAATTTCGTCTTCGATCGTTCCGGCGATGCTCACCAGAACACGACTCTTGTATTTGCTCGCCTTATTGAGCCGCTTCAGTGCTGGTTCTAGACCTTGGCCAGGAAATCCGAGCGAGTTCATTACAGCTTTTTGATCGGGTAGCCGAATCATGCGAGGCTTGGGGTTGCCGGGGCGTGCTGCAAGAGTCACGGTGCCACCTGTCACAAATCCGAAGCCAAGGTTTAATACTGATCCGAGCACCTTGCAGTCTTTGTCGAACCCAGCAGCCATACCGACTGGAGTTGGCAGTGAAATACCGGCAATTTCTGTTGCAAGTTCAGCTTTTTGAGCACCATTTGCAAGCCGAAATGCGTTCCAGACCCCTGGAATCGTAAGCGCCGTTTCAGCGAGTTTGTGGGCGCCTTCGGGTGGGAACCTGAAAATAAGTGGCTTTGCAGCCAGACTGTAGATGCTCGTTTTATTGCTCCAGATCACCGCAACATTGTGCCGCGATTTGCTTCGAAAGCGGTTTCGCTCAGAATAACCAGAAGTAAGATGTTAATCGCCCCCACCGCTAATCTCGACTGCATTTCGGGGGTTTAGAGGCTAATCTGTACACATGACACTGGAATATCACATCGGCGACCCGGCGAAACCCAAGGGTCATGCACTGATCTATTTCCAAGATGGATCGAACCCGGATCGAGTCGGTGCATCGTACATCGTGATCCTGCCGGTATCTGTTGATATAAGCAAATACGTACCACCATTTCTGGCAGGGCAGGTCGAGCAGCTGGGATCGGGCGAGATGTCGTCATTCGCATTCCCGCCAGCACCCGAGATGGTTCCTTCAGAAAAGTGGCTGCGCGAGACGGCCGCGAATCGCGGTGATGACCTGCTGTACGGCGGTGTTGCGAAACTTGACGACGTAACTGCGCTGATGGAAGTTGTTGCGATTATTTCGTCTGAATACGCATCGCAGTACGATAGCCATGCCGGGGTTCGGGGTGAGTCGTCCCCTCAACAGGTTGAAAGTGCTGACGGAAGTTCTAGTCTGGAAACGGCACCAGAAAATACGAACGTCAACGACGTGATCTACAGCATGATGTCGGAGCCAGACCTGCTCACCGAACTCACAACATTGATGGGGAGATTCCAGTACGAATCAAGCGGTGGTGATACTACAGGCGCAAGCGAAAGCGAAGCCAAGATTCGCGCTATCGGCAATCATGTTCCGGAGAACCGCCGAATCGACCTACTTATCGAAGCCGCTACTGGCGGTAGTGAAGATTCCTCCAAACGGGCTCAGCTTTATCTCGAACGGGCGTTCGCCATGTATCGAGAGGATTACGCCCGCGTTCATGTCATCGAACAGGAAATTCAGACACTAGGCGGCAGCGACTAGACCGTACTTAGTCCAGCACGATTTTCAACTGGTCGGTAGTGATATTCCCACCACTCGCAATCAGTACAACTCGCTTGCCACGTAACTGATCTTTTATTTTGATAGCACCCGCAAGTGAAGCCGCTCCGGCGTGTTCTACCAGCGTTCTAGTTGCGTGAACGTACTGTTTGATCGCCGAACTAATCTCTGAGTCTTCGACCAGCACGAATTCCTTCAATCGGTTTCGAAGTATTCCAATTGGGAGCGTGTACGCGCCCTCGGTCGCAAGTCCTTCGGCAATCGTCGACATCGGGTAGATGCCGAAGTCGCCCGAATTCCATGCGTGAAAAGCCGCCGGCGCTTTTGCTGCCTGAACACCTACTACATGTGTGGAAGACGATAGTGCGTCGGTAACGATGCATGCACCTGAGGCTCCAGAGCCGGCTCCGATTGGAACTACCAATACATCGATATCTTTCAGATCCTCGTGAACCTCAACGGTGTAGGTCGCAACTCCGGCGATGAGTGCCGGTTCGTTGGCTGCGTGTACGAATCGCATTCCCGTGTTGTTCGCTATTTGTTCGGCGTGTTCGCGGGACCGTTCGAAAACATCGCCGTGAAATATCACCTTTGCTCTCAGCGAGGCAATTGCCGCAGCTTTTGCGGTATTGGCGCCTTCCGGCAGCACGACTGTGCAGGCTGCCCCGAAGGTCTTGGCCGCGTAAGCGATCGATTGCCCGTGATTTCCCGATGATGCAGTAACAAAACCTTGATCTCGTTCGCTTTGCGACATCTGAGATACGAGATTTATTCCACCTCGTACTTTGAATGCCCCAAGCAACTGGAAATTTTCGTGCTTTACCCAGACATCTGCGTCGAGAAGCTCGGACAGCACGGGGTAGTGTCGCAGCGGAGTGTGGGTGACGTAGTTTTCAATCGCCGATCTCGCCAGTAGAACGTCTTCGATCGTTGGTTCGGTCAAAGTACACGATTCAGTCATCCATAAAATCCTTCGTTGCAGGCAGTTCGTTAGGTCACGAAGTGTACTAGAGGAGCGACCGGTTTGAAGGCATATCAATCGAGATTGATGGACACCTGAGGGGTATTTCAGGAGTACCCTTCGTGGCTGGGCGTCCCTGTGTGGGCGCCGAGTGTATTTCGAGGGCAAATTGGCAGTAGAGAATCCGCCAGATCAGCGTGAAGTCACGATTGATGGAGATCAATCGCGACCGCGAGGGCCCGCGCCCAGATTCGGTATTGTAGGCCGCTTTTTTTACCACACGTTCGAAACGGTTATCCAACATCGCGATTTCCGTATGCTCTGGCTGGGCATGGTTTTTGCCATGGGTGGATTCCAGATGCAGATGGTTGCCCGTGGAATCCTTGTGTACCAGATGACCGATGATGCCTTGATCACGGGACTTGTCGGGTTGGGATTTGCTCCGAGTTTGTTGATCGTTTCGCTGTACGGTGGAGTACTGGGCGATCGTATGGAGCGTCGGTTGCTTATCCAGTTGTCTCAGGCTGGCAACGGCCTTCTTGCAGGTGCTGTTGCTGTGCTGATGTTCACCGGAAATCTGGCGTGGGGGCATCTGCTCACTGTTTCGGTTCTTCAAGGAGCTATGTTCGCTCTCCAAATGCCCGCTCGACAGGCCGCAATTCCATCCCTTGTCGGGAAGGATCAACTGCCAAACGCGTTCGCCTTGAATGCGATGGCAATGAGCATGATGACCTTGGTTGCCCCGGCATTGGCCGGTGTTCTGTATGAAGTAATCGGTCCCGAATACGTATATATGATCGTTAGTGCTGTGATGCTGAGCGCCGTTATCTTTACTTCGCTTGTTCCGAAGATGCACCCTAGTGCCGATTCATCGGGTATTTCCGTGATGGAAAACATCGTTGCCGGATTCAAATATATCGGTAAGAACAAGCTTGTATTAAACCTGATGATTTATGGAGTGATTGTTGCGGTGCTTTCGATGCCGTTCCGGATGCTTGTTCAGGTGTATGCGGTGGACGTTTATGGCTCGGAACCATCGGATATCGGGCTGCTTCTAACTGCACTAGGCTTGGGTGGTTTGGTCGGTTCGATATCTATCGCGAATTTGAGAGCTGGGCAGCATCGCGGCTGGATCGTTCTTGGAGGAGCTTTGCTTGCCGGTTTGTCATTGGGGTTGATCGTGGGAGTTCCCGTTTACGCTGCAGGCATTGTGGGTATGGTTGGAATGGGTCTCGCTGAGCAGGCGCGATGGGCTCTTGGGCAGAGTGTAATGATGGAGAACACCAGTGACGAATATCGAGCCAGGGTCATGAGTGTATTAATGATGACATTTGGCATGCTTCCGCTCGGGATGTTGCCTCTTGGTTACGCTATGAAAGAATTCGGAGCCCGACCGTCGGTTACGGTAGTGGCAGTGTTGTTGACTGGATTCGCTGTGCTCTCGATGTTTTTGTTGCCTCGAATCAGGCGAATTCAGTAAGTTGCACAAATTCTCGAACAGTTCACACTCACGAATCCTGCAAGCAGATAGCCGCAAAATTTGTCAGTAACCAAACCCACATCAGACGCCAACCCCAGCACTCCCAGTGCTGGAACGAAGCGTAACCGGGTGCTGGCACGAACTTTTTCTTCTTTAGGTGAACCTGGGTTCCGTCACTTATTTTTCGGCATGCTGCTGCTGATGGCGGCGATAAACGTCCAGATGCTTGCCCGTGGTTACCTAACCTGGGAACTAACTAAATCGCCGATCGCTGTCGTAGTTGTTGGTGCCGGATTTGCTCCTCCGATTTTGTTGCTTTCGTTGTACGGCGGAGCGGTTGCAGATCGATATTCTCGTAAAAAGATCATTCAGCTTGGTCAGATAGGAATGCTGGCCATTATTTTGATGGTCGGGATTTCGATTACGACAGGCACGATCACGGTTTACCACCTTGTCGCAGCATCGGTAATGCAGGGCACAATTTGGGCGTTCCTCATGCCAGCTCGTCAGGCAATTATTGGACAGCTAGTGGATGAAGAACAGCTAACTAACGCTGTGGCCCTCAATTCGTCTGGTATGTCGCTGATGACGATTGCTGCACCCGGTATTGGGGGGGTGATATACGGTCAATTCGGCCCGGGCCCCACCTACTTTGTGATGGCGGGTTTGACGGTGATTGCGTTCATTCTCACCAACTGGGTTCCGAATATGGCTCCAGTCGCGAACTTGAAACGTCGGATGTGGATCGATATCAAGGAAGGACTGGTTTACACCAAGCAGAATCGAACGGTGTTGATGCTGCTTCTTGTGGCATTGAGTACAGCGCTGCTTGCAATGCCGTTCAGAACGCTTCTGCCGGTGCAAATCGAAGAAGTGTTCAAACTCAAGGTAGAAGCACTTGGTTTGATGCTTAGCATGATCGGGGTTGGTGCGTTATTTGGTTCACTTGTAATCGCCGGTCTGTCAAAAGATAGTCGTCGCGGCTGGGTGTTGCTGATCACGAGCATGTTGTCTGGCGGAGCAATACTTCTCGCGGCATTCACAACTTCATACCCCATTGCACTCGTGATAATGGTCGTCTTAGGGGTTGGTGATTCTGGCCGGCGCGCTCTCAACTCGTCGCTCATCATGGAGCAGACTGACGATGAACATCGGGGCCGAGTGATGGGCGTGTACATGATGAACTTTGGCCTAATTCCACTTGGAGCGATTCCACTGGGGTTCATCACAGCGTTTTTGGACGTGCGAGTGGCGTTCGCTATTGCCGGTGGTGGGCTACTTGTCGCGGCCATCGGCTACACAGTGCTGACCGACAAGATCCGCCGATTGTGATTGTTGCTGCACCGTTGGGCGATGTTCACCAGCAGTAACAGGCAACTTTTGGCGGGGCTGCAAGTAAACTTCATTTCTCGCTGTTCGCCAATTACCCGCTAGCCCAGACAGCACCGAGTACTTTTCAATAAATGCCGATTCAGGTTCTTAGTGACGATCTTGCCTCCCGTATCGCCGCGGGTGAGGTGATCGAGCGTCCGGCATCGGTCGTGAAAGAACTGGTTGAGAACTCACTGGATGCAGGCTCAACACGTATCGACGTGCACATAGTTGGTGGCGGGGCGCAATCGATCACGGTTGTCGATAACGGGCAGGGCATTCCCGCTGATGAACTTTCAATTGCGTTCGAGCGATTTGCCACCTCTAAGATCGATGAATCATCCGACCTGATCGCCATTGGCACGCTCGGATTTAGGGGAGAAGCGCTGCCTTCGATCGCATCTGTGGCGAGAGTCGAAGCGATTTCCCGGCATTCGAATGCAGACGCCGGGGCCAGATACCTGGTCGATTTCGGCAAAACAAGTCCGATCGAAGCTGCTGGTGCTCCTCAGGGCACTCGAATCGAAGTTGCAGGTCTGTTCAAGAATGTACCTGCCCGGCTAAAGTTTCTTGGCTCGCCAGGGCGCGAACTATCTCGAATCCAATCGATGCTGGCATCACTTGCACTGGTGTACCCGAACGTGGCGATCAGCCTCAGCGCCGATGGTCGTGAACGGTTGAAAACGATCGGTTCAGGGAAGCTGGTGGACGCTGTTTCGGGAGTGTACGGACCCAAAGTGGCCGATCAGATGCTTGAGCTTGAATCCGACGACTCGGCAGCATTTTCAGTTGATGGATTGGTTAGTTCACCCTCGCTGAACCGATCGAATCGCACGTATATGACAATCTCCGTAAATGGGCGCTGGATACAGTCGCGCCGACTGTCGTACGCCATAGAGCAGGCGTATCACGGATTTCTTCCTGAGCGGAGATTTCCGATTGCTATCGCTCGAATTCGCACGCCACTCGACGATGTCGATGCCAACGTTCACCCGGCCAAAGCCGAAGTACGTTTCCTACGGGAGGATCTTGTTTATTCGGTCGTGCAGCGAGCTGTAAGAGGTGTGTTGTCGGCGTCTGCCCCGGTACATGAGCTTGGTGCAGGACGAGCCGCAGGATCGGTCGGTCTTTTTAGAACACCCGGAACCGTTCGGAACAACGCTCCAGGCGGCGTTGGAGTCCAATCAACGTCATCTTCTGAATCTGGGTCCGGGTTTACACAGTGGCCTGATCCTTCAGCAATAGTCGAACAGTCTCGTTTACCAGAGTCGCAGAGCGAAACGTCGGCGACATCGCCTACAACCGGCACTCCAAAAGAGACTCTCCCGGTATTGCGAGTAATTGGTCAGTCGCACGAGACTTATATTCACGCTGAAGGACCAGATGGTATTTATCTCATCGACCAGCATGCTGGGCATGAACGTGTGATGTTCGAGCGGGTGCAGAAACGATTTGATGAGAACGCATCCGAGTCACAACCGTTGCTTGAAGCAGCGACCGTTGATCTTGGACCCGGAGCGATGACCACCGTTCAAGAGCATCTCGAAGAGCTGAACAGAGTCGGGTGGGGCGTAGAAGAGTTCGGCACCAACAGCTTGATCGTGCGAAGTGTTCCCGCCTCGCTTGCTACGAGAGCCAGCGGCGATGGAGTCGGGCAGGTATTCGTTCGGGTCCTCGATGAGCTGAGTGAGGGCGGTACCGGCGAAACATGGCGCAACCGTATGCTGGCGACGATTGCCTGTCACTCGTCGATAAGGGCAGGGCAGGTTCTTTCGATTGACGAGTGTAAGGATCTTATTCGTCAGCTTGAGCGAACCGAGCGACCCAACACCTGCCCTCATGGACGACCAACGATCGTTCAGTTGAATGTGAACGATCTGGAACGCGAGTTCAAGCGGCGCTGAGTGGGACTGTCGACTAATCGCTGAACCTGATTAAAACAGTGGTACGCCAGCTACCGGATGACGAAATTGGTAGATGGAATTTTGAGCGGATCCGCAAACGAATACTGTTCTCATGTCATCGCCACCAAAGGCCAGGTTCGCTGGTGCCCAATCAGGCACATGAAACAGTTCGAGTAGTTCACCGGCCGCACTGACATAGGCAATCGCTTTGATTCCCGGGAGTGTCTGCAAAATATTGCCTTCAACATCTACGGCCATGCCGTCGGGATTGCCCGGCTCCCTAAATCTTCGAATAAGAATCTGATCGAGCAGCTGACCGGACTCATCGATTTTGAAAGCAACCAAACGTTGGGCACGGCTTTCCGAAACGTAAACCTGCGTTCCATCTGTCGATACAGCGATTCCGTTTGGATAAGCGAGTTCGTTGGCGAATGCCGTGACTTTTCCTTCGGGAGTTACTCGGTAGACCGGGCTGATAGCGGGATCGGGCTGTGGGCGCCGCACGGGATCGGTGAACAGCAGGTCGCCATTGGGCAGGAAGCACAAGTCGTTAGGACCACCGAGTGCAGTTCCTTCGTAGTTGTCGACAAATACTTCGGATTTGCCGTTGGGGCCGATTCGCAGGATTGCTTTTAGTTCAGCGTCGGCAACGAACATTTCGCCAGCCTTGTTGAACAGCAAACCATTGGGGCGTCCGTCTGTCTCGGCTACTTGTGTGAGATCGCCTTCGTTCGACACTCGGACAATCGCAGCATCCTCTGCGCTCACGAGATGCAATTGACCCTGTGAGTCGATCGCAGGGCCTTCCGGCCCACGCACGCCTGAAACTAGTACGCGGAAGTCGGGTGGGATGTTTGTAAGGTCGGTAGTCATGTGTTCTTCGTGAAGACTAGACCTCGCCCCGTAGGTGTACAACTGGGATCGGGGTGCAGAAGTGCGCATGGCGGATTGCCGGGGCGAAATTACGGCGATAGACTGTTCGTGTACAAACCGACTGG
>CAVOCL010000002.1:0-22292 GCA_963694185.1 Dehalococcoidia bacterium | reverse complement strand
GGTGTTGTTGGCGTCAAGGTGTGGATTTACACCGGCGACATGATTCCTTCAGCTGAAAACCTGCGAGCACGTGCACAATCACGACTCTCGCTGGGCGCTTCGCAAGAAGGTCAGGGCGCACAGGGCGCACAGGGCGGCAGTCAGAAACCTTCTGGCGGCGGCGGTGGTCGCTCCGGCGGTGGGCAATCATCTGGTAAAGCCAGCGGTGCACGTAATGACAGGGGCAAAAAGTAGACATGCTTCAGCCAAAGCGCACAAAGTTCCGTAAGGAACACCGAGGTCGAATGAATGGCATTCGAACCAAGGGCTCGACGCTGGCATTCGGCGAGTTCGGTCTCAAGGCAGAAGGTCCCGGTTGGGTCACTGCTCGAGAGATCGAAGCAGCTCGACGTGCCATTACCGGTTATGTAAAACGTGGCGGACAGCTCTGGGTACGATTGTTCCCGGCAAAGCCCGTCAGCTCCCGACCTGCTGAAACCCGCATGGGTGGTGGTAAGGGTGCAGTTGATCACTGGGTAGCAGTGGTACGACGTGGACGAATGCTCTACGAAATTGCCGACGTTCCGGAAGCGGATGCGCGTGAGGCCCTGCGAAGAGCAGCCCACAAGCTGAGCATTCCAACGAGGATCGTCGCTCGGAGTGAAGAATTTTAAGGATGCTCGATTACGGGATCGCACCAAGTGACCCAAAAGTCTGGCAGGAACTGAAAAACGATGCGGATTAGCGAAGTAAGAGAATTAAATGACACCGAACTCGTAAAAGAGCTCGGCGATCAGGAACGCGCCATGATGAACCTCCGGTTCCGCAAGGCGACAATGCAGTTGACGAACACGAACGAACTCGGGGTAACCCGAAAGACAATTGCGCGCATCAAGACAGTGCTTCGAGAACGCTCGATCACTACAACCTTGGAAGCCGTACAGGGTGCCGTTACGGCAGAAGGAGAATAGGTTGGCGCGCAAACAGCAAACCGGCACTGTTCTGAAAGACAAGAACGACAAGAGCGTTGTGGTTGGCGTCTCTTGGTTGCAACGTGACCGAATTTACAAAAAGGCTCGACGTAAGCTGACCAAGTTTGTCGTTCACGACGAACAGAACGCAGCGACCGTAGGTGACCGTGTATTGATCGAGGAAAGCCGACCGGTTTCCAAGACCAAACGATGGCGTCTGGTTAGCATCATCGACAAAGTCGACGTTGCTGAAGTACAGCCTTCCGACATCGTCAGTGAAGCTGCTCTCGCAGGTGCAGATGAATCTGATGAAGGGTCTGAGGACTAGAAATGATTCAGAGAGAGACACGGCTTAAAGTCGCCGACAACTCTGGCGCACGAGAGGTGCTTTGCATCAACATCGTCGGAGGAAGCGCGCGTCGTTACGCAAGTCTGGGTGACGTGATCACCTGCACAGTAAAAGATGCTCAGCCCGGTGGCACCGTAAAAATGCACCAGGTAGTAAAAGCTGTCGTTGTTCGAACATCGAAAGAAGTTCGAAGAGCCGACGGTTCATATATCAGGTTCGACGACAACGCATGCGTGATCATCGGTGACGATGAAAACCCTCGTGGCACTCGGATCTTTGGCCCGGTAGCACGTGAACTTCGAAACAAGAAGTTCATGCGCATCGTGTCGCTGGCTCCGGAGGTTCTATAACCAATGAGTCAGACACGTATTAAAAGAGACGACGAAGTACTCGTAATCTCAGGAAAAGATAAGGGCAAGCGTGGCTCTGTGATTCGAGTTCTTGTTGAAAAGAACAGAGTCGTGGTTGAAGGCGTAAACATGGTTACTCGCCATGTGAAGGCACAACCCGGCGTGGCACAGACCGGCATGGTCCAGGGAGAGGGATCAATCTCACTCTCTAATGTAATGCTCATCGATCCAAACACCGGCATCGCCGGTCGCACTGGTCAGAAAGTCCTCGAAGACGGGACAAAAGTAAGGGTGGTCAAGAGTGGCAAACGCTCCTGACAATAAAAAAGAAGAACAGGCAGTAGAGGCAAAGGCTTCTAAACCTGCAGTCAAAAAGGCAACGGCCAAAAAGCCGGTAGCCTCCAAGGCGAAAGCCAAGACCGCAGCGAAGAAACCCGCCGCTACGAAAAAACCTGCAGCAAAAAAGCCAGCAGCTTCTAAAGAGCCAAAGGCCGAAGCAAAGCCAAAAGCCAAAGCGAAAGCCAAGGCCGGTGTTGTAGACGTTCCCCGCATGAAACAGCTTTACCGCGATGACGTGGTAGAAGTGCTCATGCGTGATTTCGGCTACAAAAACGTAATGGAAGTGCCGAAGCTCGATAAGATCGTGCTGAACATCGGACTCGGTGAAGCGCTCGACAGCAACTCTGCTGTTGGTGCAGCAACCGGCGATCTTCAGAAGATCACAGGCCAGAAGCCGCTCGAAAACAAAGCCAAAGTTTCTATCGCAAACTTCAAACTACGTGAAGGTTCTGTAATTGGAACTTCGGTAACCCTTCGTGGCAGCCGAATGTGGCAGTTCTACGATCGCTTCGTGAACGTAACGCTCCCTCGTGTGCGTGACTTCCGAGGTATCAGCCGAACTGCTTTCGACGGTCGCGGAAACTACTCTCTTGGAATGCGCGATCAGTCGACATTCCCTGAGATTGACTACAATGAAATCGATCGTATGCGTGGTATGCAGCTGACATTTGTCACTACTGCTCGTAGCGACGAAGAGGGGCGCCGGCTCCTTGAACTACTCGGCATGCCATTTGCGCGTGTTGATGAGCCCGTTGGGGCCCTCTAAACCATCTGGAGATATTTGTATTGGCTAAGAAGTCGATGATCGAAAGAGAAAAGCGCCGCCAGAAATTGGTAGATACTCACGCGGAAAACCGCACAGAGTTGCGCAAGATTTCGATCGACATTCACCGAACCCCCGAAGAACGCTTCGCCGCACGCCAGGAACTGGCAAAGCTGCCCCGCAACTCTGCAAAGGTTCGACTGCGTAACCGTTGTGCTGTAACAGGCCGACCGCGCGGATACATGCGTTTTTTTGGCCTTTCACGAATCACCTTCCGCGAACTTGCACTGAAGGGCGAACTGCCTGGAATCCGCAAGGGAAGCCTGTAATAGCCGTTAGCTAGAGAGAATCGATTAAGGTGCCAGTAACAGACCCCATAGCCGACATGCTCACCCGTATCCGTAACGCGGTACAGGTGCACCATGAATCACTTGAACTCCCTGCATCACGCATGAAGTCTTCTTTGTTGAAGCTCATCGCTGACGAAGGGTTTATTTCAAGCTTCTCGGCACTCGAAGAAGACGGTCCCGAGAAGAAACTCGAGATCCAACTTCGATACTACGAAGACAAAACCCCTGTAATTCAGGGACTCAAACGCGTAAGCAAACCTGGACTCAGAGTTTACGTGGGTAAAAACGAAGTGCCTCGGTACTTCGGCGGCCTCGGAGTGGCATTCATGTCTACTTCCAAGGGCGTAATGACGGGCCAACAGGCACGTCGACAGGGTGTCGGTGGAGAACTGCTTTTCTACATCTGGTAGAAACAGTCCTCAACCAATATTTGCAAGAACAGCTAGAAGAAATCGAAATTACGAGAGAAGATCTAAAGTGTCTCGAATAGGTAGAGCCCCAATAACAGTGCCAGATGGCGTTGACGTAAAAGTCGACGGCACGACGGTCACTGTTAAAGGCAAGGTCGGCGAACTCACGCGAACCCTGCCGGCGACAATGAAAATTGACCTGACCGACGGAGTAATCACAGTCGCCCGTGCTAACGACGATCCCGACCAGCGAGCGCTTCACGGTCTAACCCGAAGCCTGCTGAACAACATGGTTATTGGCTGTTCAGAAGGGTATTCGAAGCGCCTCGAGCTGATCGGTACTGGTTACCGAGTACAGCAGAGGGGCAAGGCGTTGGAAATCAACGTGGGCTACTCCCACTCGGTTCCGATCACACCGATCGGCCTCAACATACTCGCAGCCGATGGTCAGGCGTTCATCAACATTACCGGCCCGAGCAAAGAAGACGTAGGCGAGCAGGCTGCTCAAATACGCAAGGTACGAAAGCCCAACCCATACACGGGTAACGGCATCAAATATTCAGACGAAGTCATCCGACGCAAGGCTGGTAAAACAGCAGTTGGAAGTGGTACGTAATCATGGGTAACCGAAAATTCGACACTCGAAAACGGTGGATTAGGCACAGACGTGTTCGTAAGAACGTACGTGGAATTGCCGCTCGACCAAGACTCGCTGTTTTCCGAAGCAGCAATCATATTTACGCTCAGGTTATCGACGACGATCGCGGCCACACGCTGGCAGCGGCTACTTCGCTCGATCTCAAGACAAACGACACGAAGATCGATGTTGCAAAGGTTGTCGGTGGCGCAGTAGCCAAGGCAGCACTCGCAGCAGGTATCACCAAGGTTGTATTCGATCGGGGTGGCTACAAATATCACGGCCGCGTCAAGGCACTTGCCGACGCTGCACGCTCAGAAGGACTTAGCTTCTAACATGACCTCACAGAACGATAACCGCGGCGGCGGCGGCCCTCGAGGCGGCGGCGGCGGTGGCGGACGTGGTCCCGGTGGACCAGGCGGACAAGGTGGCGGTCGCGGTCGCGGTGGACCAGGCGGTCAAGGTGGTGGACGTGGTCCCGGCGGACCAGGCGGTCAAGGTGGTGGACGTGGTCCCGGCGGACCAGGCGGTCAAGGTGGTGGACGTGGTCCCGGCGGAGAACGCCGAGGTCGTCGACCAAGACGTGACGAAGAAGACTCAGGTCTCGTCGAACGCGTTGTAAAGATCCGAAGGGTTTCAAAGGTCGTCAAGGGTGGCCGAAACCTCACATTTAACGCAATGGTTGTAGTCGGAGACGGCAACGGAAACGTTGGCGCAGCTCTCGGCAAAGCCGGTGCAGTTCCCGACGCTGTTCGCAAGGGAACCGCATACGCCAAAAAGGCAATGGCCCACGTCGAGCTGAACGGCCCGACGATTCCACACGAGATCACGTCTAAGTTCTCAGGCGCAAAGGTGCTCTTGAAGCCCGCTGCTCCTGGTACCGGTGTGATCGCTGGTGGTGGTGTCCGCGCCGTGATGGAGGCAGTTGGTGTCAAGGACGTTCTTTCTAAGACGTTCGGTTCAGCCAACACCATCAATATCGTAAAGGCCACACTCGAAGCACTTGCTCAGCTCCGCGACCCTGTCGCTGCAGTTGAACGACGCAAGGGTGTTAGCAAGCCTGCTGAAGAAGCAGCTTCCTAGAGACTGATTACCATGGCCAAACTACGCATTACCCAACTTCGAAGCGGTATCGGCACGAAGCCTGCACAACGGGCTACGCTGAAGGCACTCGGACTCCGAAGAATCCGCCACGAGGTTGTCCAGAACGACAGCCCACAGATTCGCGGAATGATCGCAAGAGTCATTCACCTCATCTCAGTTGAGGAAACGAAGTAATTATTCAGGCAACGATTATTCGTAGCCACTAGTTCATTCAGTTAGTAAGAATTCAGATATGCCTGGACTACACCAGCTAAAACCATCTAAAAATTCCACAAAGAACCGAAAGCGCGTAGGTCGCGGTAACGGTTCGGGTACCGGCACGTTCTCGGGCCGAGGCTCAAAGGGACAGAAGCAGCGCGGCAGTGTGCCGTTCTTGTTTGAAGGTGGACAACTTCCACTCATCAAACGATTGCCCCACATGCGTGGCTTCACAAACATCTTCCGTGTCGAAAACACTCCGGTGAACCTTACGATCCTCGAAGAGTTCCGAGCTGGTTCCGACGTTACAATCGAAAAGCTCCTCGAAGCTGGCGTTGTTCGCAAGAAGAACTCCAGAGTCAAGATTCTTGGCACCGGCGAACTTACCAAGAAACTAAACGTTTCTGCTCACGCATTCAGCAAATCTGCGATCGTAAAGATCGAAGCTGCTGGTGGAACTGCAACGGTAGTTGAAATGCCAAAAGTAGCTAAGGCTCCCAAGTCCGCCAAGTCGGAAAATTCAGAGTCGGCTAAGTAACAATGACCCAGGCCAAACAAACGTCTGAATCTGCAGTACCTGCACTGTTTCGTGCAGCGGCAGACGCATGGCGCATTCCTGACCTTCGATTCAGAATCCTCTTTACACTGGGGATTCTTGTCATTTTCAGGTTTTTCGCTCACGTACCCGTACCGGGCGTTGATCGAGAAGCTTTGGCCGCTGCATTTGAAGCCAACCCGCTGCTCGGCTTTTTGGACCTGTTCTCAGGTGGAGCACTCCGAAACCTATCTATCGCTGCACTCGGTGTGTACCCGTACATAACGGCGTCCATCATCCTGCAGATCCTGACCCCCATCATCCCAACCCTGAAGAATCTTTCTCAGGAAGGTGAAGGCGGCCGTCAGGCAATCAACCGATACACCCACTACCTCACAGTTCCGTTGGCATTCCTTCAGGGATACGGCCAGCTCAACCTGTTTGCAGGCGCTTTCTCAAGCGGTGCGACAGGGGCAGCAATTACCGGTATTGGAATTGGTGGTGCCGACACACTGAACACAGTTACGATCCTGCTGGCAATGACCGCAGGCACGATGCTGCTTGTTTGGATGGGTGAACTGGTTACTGAGAAGGGAATCGGTAACGGTATATCGCTGATTATCTTCGCCGGTATCGTTTCGACCCTGCCTCAAGTTGTTGGACAGCTTTGGCTGCTCCGCGACCAAATGTTCCAGGTCGGGATGCTTATCTTCATAGCGATTGCGATCGTATATCTAATCGTCTACTTTGCTGAGGCGCAACGGAAAATTCCTGTCCAATACGGGCGGAGTGTATTTCGTGGCGGGCAAATGTATAGACAATCGGGGGCTACCCATATACCGCTGCGTGTAAACGCGGCCGGAATGATTCCACTGATTTTCGCGTTCTCGATTCTGATACTGCCATCGGTAGTGGCCAGTTACTTCAACGATGGATCAGGCGGCTTCATCGCCAGTATTGCGAACTTCTTCCAGAACTCGTTCGGGCCTACAAGCACGATCTACTGGATAGCAGTGTTCACACTCGTGGTCGTATTTACGTTCTTCTACACACTGGTTGTTCACAATCAGCAGAACCTGGCCGAAAACCTCCAGAAAAACGGTGGTTTCGTTCCGGGCATCCGACCAGGACCGCCAACCAAGATCTACCTGATGCGTGTTGTATTACGTATCACGTGGGGTGGTGCGCTCTTCTTGGGGTTCATCGCCATCATGCCATTCTTGGCTCAGTTGGTTACAAATCTGCCAAACGCTACGACCATCATCCAAAGCACAAGTTTGCTGATTATGGTGGGTGTGGCACTCGACACAATGCGACAGCTGGAATCTCAGCTCCTGATGCGCAACTACGAAGGATTCGTCCGCTAGAAAACGGAGATAACGTAAATTGCGTATCGTTTTATTCGGACCGCCAGGTGCGGGCAAAGGCACACAGGCACGCCGCCTCGTCGATTCGACTGGCATGAAGCACCTCTCAACAGGTGACATTCTGCGAGCTGAAGTGGCAGCCGGTTCAGAACTGGGTCTACTTGCCAAAGGATTTATGGATAAAGGTGACTATGTGCCCGACTCGCACATAATCGCAATGATTCAGAAGTACATAAACGATCCGGCCGGAGTTTTACTCGATGGCTTCCCTCGAACAGTCGTTCAGGCAGAAGCACTCGATGAATCACTTGAAAAGGCTGGATTACAAATAGACAAAGTCGTTCACATGTCGGTAGATACCGATGAACTCGTGAAGCGACTTGCAGGTCGAGCAGTTTGCGGAAACTGTCAGACCCCTTACAACCTGGACTCGCAGCCACCTGCAAAAACAGGTGTTTGCGACAATTGCGGCGGCGAAGTTGTTGTTCGAGAAGACGACAAGCCAGAAGCAGTGAAAAACCGAATGAAGGTCTATCAGGAGCTTACCGCTCCTGTATTGGACTACTACAAATCACGCGGCGACGTGATCGAAATTATTGCAACCGGAACGCCAGATTCTGTGTTTGAGGAAATAACTCAAGCAATAGAATCGGGTGAACAAACTAACTAAATCCCTATTTAGGGATATACTATTGGAGATCGTTCTTTGAACGGAGAATCGACGCCCAGAATCGCAGCCAGCGGAAATCCCGCTCCTAGCGCCATCTTAAAGACGGCACGGGAGCTGGAAATCATGCGCGAGGCCGGGCGGATTGTCGCGTTTGCCGTTAGAAAAGCGTTTGATGCGTTAGAGCAGGGAATTACGACCCGTGAACTCGATGACATAGCTCGTCGGGCCATTGAGTCGGAAGGTGCAAAGCCTAGTTTTCTGGGACTGTACGGTTTCCCTGCAACAGCGTGTATATCGATAAATGAAGAGATTGTTCACGGCATTCCTGGTGACCGAGTCGTCCAAGCGGGCGACATGGTGACTATGGATTGTGGCGCGATTGTAGACGGGTACAACAGCGACTACGCGGTAACGCAAATTGCTGGTCCTTCCACGAGTGAGAAGGATGACCTGATCGAAACCACCCGTGGATCACTTGAAATGGGGATTAAGAGAGCACTACCCGGTAATCGGGTTGGCGACATATCAAACGCCGTCGAAAGCCATGTGCTTCCGAAAACTTACGAACTAGTTCGTGAGTACGTAGGGCACGGTATTGGCAGGGACCTGCATGAACCACCGCAGATTCCGAACTTTGGCCCAGCAGGGCACGGTTTGGAACTTCGGGCTGGTTTAGTTCTTGCAATTGAACCAATGGTGAACGCCGGTGGATGGAAAATCCGAATGCTCGACGATGGCTGGACCGTCGTCACAGAAGATGGTGCACTTTCGTGCCACTTCGAGCACACGGTAGCGATAACGGAGGACGGCCCTGTAGTTCTCACAGTTGAATAATAAGCAACGAGAACTATAGAAACGGACCGAAAATATATTGGCAAAAAAGGAAGCAATCGAAGTTGAAGGAATGGTGAACGAAGCGCTACCAAACGCGTTCTTCAAAATCGAGCTTCCTAACGGTCACGAAGTTCTCGCACACGCTTCAGGAAAAATTCGTAAGAACTTTATCCGCATTCTGCCCGGAGACAAGGTAATGGTCGAACTTTCGGCCTATGACCTGACCCGAGGCCGGATTACATATCGATTCAAGTAAGAGTCAGAAAACACCGCTGGGACGTAAAGCCTCAGCCAAGTGCTCCGGCACTCGAGAGTTAAGAAAATGAAAGTCAAAGCATCCGTCAAGGCCAAGCACCCCGGCAGCAAAATTGTTCGCCGAAAAGGGCGCGTCTACGTGATAAACAAACTAACCCCACGCCTCAAGGCGCGACAGGGCTAGTCGAACAACAGGAGTAAGCGGCCTTATGGCAATTGTCGCCGGTGTAAACATCCCGGATAACCAGAGACTCGAAATAGCGCTGACTGCCATCTATGGCATCGGTCGAACAACATCTAAAAAGATATTGATCGACTCTGGCATGGATGAAACGACACGCGTTCGAGATCTTAATGATGAAGAACTGGCTCGCGTACGAAGCGCTGTCGAGAGGACTGGCCTCTTGATCGAAGGTGATCTTCGACGTGAGACACAGCTGAATATTCGCCGACTCACGGATATTCAGACATTCCGGGGCTTACGACACCGTCGTGGCCTACCTGTTCGTGGACAGCGAACAAAGACCAACGCCCGAACCAAACGTGGTCGTCGACAGACGGTTGCCGGTCGTAAGCGTGTGGCCGCCCAATAGTAACGGACACTGAATCAAGGGTATTTGATGCCCGTTATGGCGAATTTCGCCTGTTAGAGGATTACGAAGAAAAATATGCCAAGGCAGCGATCACGACGGCGCGAAAAGAAGTTTGTCCCACAGGGCAAGGCTTACATCAGCGCAACGTTCAACAACACGCTCATTACAATGACCGACCCGCAGGGCAACGTTATTTCGCAAAGCAGTGCAGGGGCAATGGGCTTTCGTGGCTCAAGAAAGTCCACCGCATTTGCAGCGCAGCGCGCAGGTGAAACTGCAGCTCGATCAGCCATCGAACACGGCCTCAAAACCGTGAACGTAATGGTCAAGGGCCCAGGCTCTGGCCGTGAAGCTGCTATTCGAGCAATTCAGGGTGCTGGTATCAGAGTGGTTTCAATTAGAGACGTCACTCCGGTTCCACACAATGGATGCCGACCGCCTAAGAAGCGCCGAGTCTAAATAAATAGTCACGAACGAGCTCCTTGCCAAATAGCAGCCCGTTCCACTGACGAACAAGCACTAGATCGATTCAAGCCCAAAAGGCTATCGAGTAATTCAGGAAACTAAATGGCAAGGTATACCGGACCTATATGCAAGAACTGCCGACGCTTCGGAATGAAGCTCTGCTCTAAGCCCGCAGGCAAATGCGCCTGGGAGCGAAGGAAGAGCGCACCCGGAGATAAGTCGACTCAGCAGCGACGTCGCCGTATCTCTGAATACGGAACGCAGTTGCGTGAGAAGCAGAAAGCACGCGCAATTTATGGCGTGTTGGAACGACAGTTCCGAAACTACTACAGGAAAGCAACTCGACTTGAGGGTGTGACAGGCGATCGTCTGCTGCAACTCCTCGAAAGCCGACTCGACAACGTTGTTTACCGACTCGGATTCGCCGACTCACGCCGACAGTCTCGACAGATTGTCAGCCACGGCCATATTCAGGTAAACGGCAAGAAGGTCAACATTCCTTCGTACCAGGTTAAAGCGGGCGACCGTGTTAGCTGGCGCGAACAGTCGAAGAAGACAGGATTGTTCGAAATCGTGTCTAACGGCATGGGAGCAAACTCGGTTATCCCGAGCTGGCTCAATGTCGACTCCGACAAAGCCGTTGGTGAAGTCGTAACAATGCCCAAGATTAGCGACGTCGAACTTTCAATCGACACCCGCCAAATAGTTGAGTTCTACTCCAGGAAGTAATTCACTTTTATGCTTGAACGAATGTACGGCATAACTCCTCAGGAAGAACTGCCGCCAGTAGCACCAGAGATCCCAGATCTCTCGATAACAATTCAGGAAAACGAAGAGGCCTACGGTCGATTCGTTGCCGAGCCGCTCGAACGAGGCTGGGGTGTCACACTTGGCAACCCGCTTCGCCGATCGCTGCTCAACTCGTTGCAAGGTACAGCAATCACGTGGGTGAAGGTTGATGGAGCTCTTCACGAGTACTCCACCATTCCTCACATGCGTGAAGAAATTGTTGAATTCCTGCTCAACGTTAAAGGCATCCGCCTACGTTCACTCGCCGATCGCCCAGGTCGACTTCGCTTAGAAGTCGATGGTGAGGGTGAAGTCCGCGCCGGTGACATCATGGCAACCGCCGATTTCGAGATCGTAAACCCGGAACACCACCTGGCTACCCTCGATTCAGCAGGAGCACGACTTTCAGTCGAGTTCAACGTTGAACAGGGTATTGGCTACGAGCCAGCTAACCAGGACGAAGGCCTGCCAATTGGCGTGCTTCCAGTCGACGCTATCTTCACGCCAGTGCGCAAGGCCAATTTCTCGGTCGAGCCCACTCGTGTTGGTCAGCGATCCGACTTGGAGCGACTGGTTATCGAGGTCTGGACCGACCGGACGATCATGCCTCTAGAAGCAATGCAATCAGTGGGCAACCTGCTGATGGAACGCTTCTTCCTCTTCACACGACTCGATAAAGAGCCGGAAGAAGAAGCTAGCCCAGCGGCTGGTCTCGGCATTTCGCCCGATGTTTACAACACTCTTGTTGAAACTCTCGCCCTTTCAGCTCGAACACTTAACTGCCTCAAACGGGCAGGCATCAACCGTGTTGGTGAAGTGCTTTCGATGCCGAAGAGCGAACTACTTAAAATTCGAAACTTCGGCCAGAAGTCACTCGACGAGCTTTACGACAAGCTTGCCGAGCGAAACCTCTTGCCAGAAGAAACAGATGATTCCGAAGGCGAAGATGCTGACGGTGGTGACAACCCCGAAGGTACCGACAGCCCAGAAGCTGCAGCAGTAGCAACTGACTCCCCAGAAGAATCGAAGGACGAAACCAATGAGGCATAAGCTAACCGGCCGACAGTTCGGTCGGGCTTCCGGTCCACGTAGGGCAATGTTCAGGATCATGGTCACCGACCTGCTCCGACATGGCCAGATGAAGACGACTATCGCAAAGGCCAAAGAGATTCGTCCTCTGGTCGAAAAGATGGTCACGCTCGGTAAAAAGGGCGAACTTCACCACCGACGTCAGGCAGCGGCATTCATCACCGATAAAACGGTACTGAAGTCGGTGTTCGATGACATCGCTCCTCGTTACAAGGAACGACCCGGTGGCTACACCCGCATCACCCGCTTAGGCGTTCGCGCCGGCGATGCTGCGGAAATGGCACTGATCGAGCTGATTGACTAAATAGAACAATGAGAATTGGACTGGTTGTGGAGTACGACGGAACAGAGTTCCATGGCTCGCAACTGCAATCCAATGCGAGGACAGTGCAGGGTGAACTTGAAAACGCCCTGCGCAAAGTCTTCAACAAAGAAATAAGAATGTACTTTTCGAGTCGTACCGATTCGGGAGTACATGCAAGGGGACAGGTCGGTCGCTTCGATGAAGAAACCGACATGCCACCAGACCAGATCAGGAAAGCGTTGAATTACTACATGACAAAAGACGTGCGCATTCGTTGTGCACAACTTGTCTCGGATGGACCCGAAGGGTTCGATCCGCGTAGTGACGCGTCATCACGTACCTACGTGTACACGTTCAACGATGCCCGGTCTGAACCCGCACTTGGTCGTCACTTTGTGACCCACGTGCGAAAACATCTCGATGTATCGGTGATGAACGATGCGAGCCAGACTTTTGTCGGTTCGCACGACTTCGCTGCTTTTGCGGGTCCGAGCACCCCACCAGATGCGCCAACACAGCGCGACGTGGAATCGGCTTCGGTTGTTCGTAAGGGCGAGAACATCGAGTTCAAAATCACAGCAAATGCCTATCTGCATCAGCAGATTCGCAGGATCGCTGGCGTGTTGTACAACGTTGGTACAGGCAAGGCTTCTGGCGATATCGTCGGTCAGCTGCTCGCCACTACCAAACGGGGTACCGCATCGCTTGTAATGCCTGCTGAAGGCCTTTGCCTTGAAGAAATTACATACAACGGGTCGGGAGAGTGCGGATTGCCCGCGTTGAGCTCTGCTGATTCTGTTGATCTGAGCGTAAACTAAGGCGTCGATAAGTACGGATTGAATATGGTTACCAAGCTAAAGCATTACAACCCAAAAGCCGCTGAACTGACCAACGACTGGCAAGTCTTAGACGCCAGTGGTCAGGTCCTCGGCCGCCTCGCAACTCAGGTTGCGACATTCCTGATGGGCAAGCACAAGCCCTCGTACGTGCCGCACATGCTCACGGGCGATTTCGTCGTTGTCACCAACGCTAAGTTGATCAAAGTTACCGGCCTCAAGGCTGAACAGAAGATCTACAAGCGTCACAGCCAGTACCCGGGAAACCTCAAAGAGATTCCGTTTGCTCGCATGCAGGAACGACAGCCAGAACGAATTATCGAACTGGCCGTCAAAGGAATGCTCCCAAAGAACAAGCTCGGCCGACAGATGCTCAGGCGTCTGAAGGTCTACGCTGGTGCCGAGCACCCGCACGAGGCTCAGATTCTAGGATCTGAGCGACGTGAAGCCCGTGAAGAGGCCGCAGCAGTAAAGGCAGAAGCCGCAGCTGTTGAAGCCGCAAAGGCTGCGCCCAAAAAGGCACCCGCCGCAAAGAAAGCATCTGCACCCAAGGCCGAAGCCGCCGCGGTAGCAACTGAAGCAGTCGAAACTGCTGAAGCAGCGCCAAAGCCAAAGACAACGGCCGCCAAGAAGGCTCCGGCAAAGAAAGCTGCAGCGAAAAAGCCGGCAGCGAAAAAGCCTGCAGCAAAGAAGGCTGCAGCGAAAAAGCCTGCAGCAAAGAAGGCTGCAGCGAAAAAGCCTGCAGCGAAAAAGGCTACCGCCGCCAAAAAGCCAGCTGCTAAGAAGACCACAGCCAAAAAGCCAGCCGCAAAAGCAGCTGGTGACTCGGGAGAGAAATAGTTGACTACCCAGCAGTACTACTACGGTACAGGCCGTCGAAAGACCGCCATAGCCCGTGTTCGGGTGTACAACACTCCGGGCGGTTCAACCGTCAACGGTAAGCCAATCGACGAAGTATTCACCGTTGGTGCGTGGCTTCGACAGGCTGTCAGCCCGCTCGGCGCAACTGGCCTCACCGACAAGGTGACCGTTGTTGCGAAGACTCACGGTGGCGGCTCTGGTGGACAGGCTGGTGCGTTCGCACACGGTCTCGCACGAGCTCTCGTTGTAATGGACGAGAACAACCGCAGGGCACTTCGTGCTGCAGGTCTTATGACCCGCGACTCACGAATGAAGGAAAGCAAGAAGTACGGTCTCAAGAAGGCCCGTAAGGCACCTCAGTACACAAAGAGGTAAGTCTCCGCACTTGCAATTCGATCCATGTGATCAACAAAGAAGCCCCGAACAAAACGTTCGGGGCTTCTTTGTTGATCACATGGGCTGTCCTGTCGTTGCGAGGAGCCTGCCCTGAGCGAAGTCGAATGGGTGGCAATCACGTTGGCTTAGAGCGATCGCACAACTACTCAATCATCACCGACTCACACGCATCGAAAAAACGTTCCACATGCGTAATTCCCGCATGGGGAACGGCAACCCAGAGGTTGCCAAGATCCGTATGTAGCGACTTCGCCCTATCCGAAGCACTACGCAACGCCTGAAATTGAGCCAACTGGCCCGTGGCAGAGTTACCCGAATCACCGGACAGCCGCTCTGTGATCCCTAACGATTCAACGACGCCATCAAGCGTCCGCTCAATCATCCCAGTCATGTGCCCAACGGTCTCATCATCACCACGCACGATGTACTTTGCGACGATCAAGCCCATCGCCCAGAAAAATTGCAGATTATGCGTTGCGAGATCAACGCGATCCGTCGAGTCGATCGGCGGTCGAATCTCCGTCTGGTGCATCTCCTTCTCCCAGACCTTGCCGTCGATCACCGGTAACCTGGCTTTATCGAAAAGCAATCGACCATTGTCTGGAAGATGCGCAAGCGATTCAGGCTGCCAGAACCAATCGACGTGTTGCGGCCCATATTCGCCCGGATAATGAACCAGCAGATACCCACCTTGGGGCGGAGCATTTCTCATCTGGTCCATCGAAAGAGTCGGTGGCATGACCCCGGCAGCGAAGTCGTGGCGATATTGAACAACCTCTTCGATCGACTCATCTGTAATGGCCACGTGAAGATCGATGTCGCTCAGCCAATCGTCGTCGCCACGAGCAATCGATCCCGAAAGCCAGGCAGCCCTCACTCGTTCATCCTGCTGTAAATGAGCAGTAAGTTGCTGAATGAGATTATTGCGTTCGCTGTTGCGAACCTAGGGGATGTTTGGAGTGATGTTCATCGGACAGATTGTGTCAGTGGAATAAGCACAATTTCAGGATTCACTATCACCAGAATTAGTCACATCGCCATTGCTTGTCGATTCAGTGATTTAAGCCCGTTCGATCGACACGCACCGTGTAAGCCCTGCCAAATCCGTAAGTAGCGAAATACCGGCGTGCGGAAACTGCTCCAACGCTAGCTCCATCACAGCGTCGGCAATAGGCGGATCGATCTCGATGTAAGCGGCACTGGCATTTGGTTTCAACAGCTTAGAAATGCCCACGAACAGCGGCCTAATCAAATCAAGGCCACCAGAACCACCGTCGAGTGCCAAAGCGGGCTCTCTGGCGACCTCTGCTTGAAGACCGGGCATCGCACTGCTGAGTATGTATGGCGGATTCGACACGATCACATCGAACTCACCTGAAAGTGGATCCAGTAGGTTGCCTTCGTATAAATCTAGCTCCGCCTTAAGATCGATGGCGTTCTGCTGAGCAATCGTCAGTGCATCGGCGGAAATGTCGGTCGCATGAACTTCGGCTGAGGGAAGCTCAAGTGCGATCGATACGGCAATTGCTCCTGATCCGGTGCAGATGTCAGCGATTCGAGGATTCTCTATTCCAAGCTCTCGCACGAACGCCAGAGTTTGTACGACAATCTGTTCAGTCTCAGGACGCGGAATAAGAACGGCGTCGTTCACCTTGAATTGCCGACGATAAAATTCAGTGCTTCCGGTGATGTACTGAAGCGGCTCGCGTTCAAGTCGACGCATAACCATCGATTCAAGAAGCCCAAGTCGATCAGCTGGCGGCGGGTCGAGAAGATTACCTAATTGCTGGGCAGCCGACCACTCAAACGCACTCCTCACCAACAGCCGTGCGTCGATTCCCGCGTCTTCAATCCCGACCCCAGATAGGCGCGCGGTTAGGGACTGAATAAGAGATGAAACGTTTTCGGCAGCCATGCGAGCCCCGTTTACTCGCTGACGGCGGCCAGTTTTCGAGCCTGCTCTTCTTGCAACAGCGCATCGATAAACCCGTCGAGCTCGCCACTCATAACGTTCTGCATCTGGTGGCTCGTGTAGCCAATGCGGTGATCGGTAATACGTGACTGCGGGAAGTTGTAGGTGCGGATTTTCTCGGAACGGTCGCCGGTACCGACTTGCGCCTTACGATTCGCACTTTCCTCGGCGTGACGCTCACGCAACTTCTTGTCCCAGAGCCGAGATCGCAGGATTTCCATACCCTGCATCTTGTTCTGCAGCTGTGATCGCTCGTTCTGACACTGCACAACAAGGCCAGTAGGCAGGTGAGTAATTCGTATCGCAGTGGCAACCTTGTTGACGTTCTGACCGCCAGCTCCACCCGAGTGAAACACGTCGATTTTGAGTTCATTGTCTTCGATTATAAGATCGAGTTCTTCGGCCTTTGGCATTACTGCGACCGTAGCGGTTGAAGTGTGAATACGTCCCTGGGACTCAGTCGACGGCACACGCTGAACCCGGTGCACTCCACTTTCGAGGTGCAATCGTTGGTAAGCACGTTCGCCTTCGATCTCGAACGTAACTTCTTTGATTCCACCGAGCCCTGTGCCGTTTTCGCTGAGGATTTTCACCTTCCATTTGCGAGTTTCGGCGTAGCGCTGGTACATGCGGAACACTTCGGCAGCAAAGAGGCCAGCCTCATCACCACCGGCTCCCGCACGAACTTCCACAACAGCGTCGGCGTGTTCGGTTTCGTCCTTAGGAAGAAGTTCGATTTTGATATCTGAGAAAAGTGTTTCCAGCTTTTCTTTGAGCTCTTCAGCTTCGGTGTTTGCCATCTCGATAACTTCAGGATCGTCCTCTTCGGCAATCATCTCTTCAGCGCCATCGAGGTCTGTTTGTGCGCTCGTCATCTCGTTCCAGAGCTCGACAATGTGCTGAAGCTGGCTGTATTCCTGACCCAGCTTCCGAATCGCGTTCGGGTCCGACGCCGTTTCGGGCTGAGACATAAGGTGTTCAACCTCGCTGTGGCGGGCGGCGATTTCCTTGAGGCGGGCTTCCATTGATTGCTGCATATATTGAGGTTACCAGTAACTACGAAAAAGACACTAAATCTGAACGAAAGCCCAGACGCACGAAACGAGCACGTGAATTTCGCTACTGGTTTCCATTTGAGCGGACGTGCTCAGCTATAGATGCGGCATCGAGGGCGACCTCAGATTGGCCACCGCCTTCTCCGAGGCTTTTCACAGACGCAACGCCGTTCTCGACTTCACGATCGCCCAGAATCACCACGTTCGATGCGTTCTGTTGGTTGGCGTAACGCATCTGTGCCTTCATCGAACGCTTCGGGGCGAGTACGGTCGAAACTTCGGTGGCTCGCAAGCCCGAAGCGAGCGCCGCACCGGCTGCTCTTGCATCGCCTAAGGTCACCACAACAACGTCCGGACCCTTCGTCGAATTCACAGGAAGTTCCTGTTTTTTCAATTCAAGAATCAGCCGTTCGAGTCCGCCGGCAAATCCGATTCCCGGAGTTTCCTGCCCGCCGAGAATGCCCATAAGCGGGTCATAGCGCCCCCCTGCAATCAGGGTTCCCTGGCTTCCGGATTCGGCTGGTTCGAACTCGAATACGGTTCGGTTGTAATAGTCGAGCCCACGAACCAAACGGTGGTCGACGGTGTATGAAAAATCGGGATACGCCTGCTTCAAGTTGTCGAGCAGAACCAATAACGCTTCCCAGTGCTCTTTGGCTTCACCGGTGATGTAGTCAACAGATTTTGGCGCGGCGTTGGCGATTGCCTGCGTCTCACGTGCTTTCGAATCCAGCACACGAAGCGGTGCGCGTTTTAGTCGATCTTGGTCAACCTTCGGTAGTTGATCAACCACGCCCAAGAAATACTTATCGAGATCGTTAATGTAATCGGCACGGCCTTCAGCATCGCCAAGACTATTTATCCTAAGCGTGACGTTCTTTATGCCGAGATCGGCGATGTACTTCCAGCCGAGTTCGATAACTTCAGCGTCGACCTCAGGCGAAGGATCGCCAATTGCCTCAACGCCAAATTGGTGGAATTGGCGAACACGACCCGCCTGCGGACGTTCGTATCGGTACATCGCAGCGGCGTAGTACAAGCGCACCGGCTGAGGCTGGTTGTGTAAACCGTTTTCGATGTAAGCGCGACAAACCGAAGCGGTTCCCTCGGGGCGAAGCGTAATCATGTCGCCGCCGTGGTCTTCGAACGAATACATCTCTTTCTGAACGATGTCAGTTTCGTTGCCGACACCACGTTCGAAAAGATTTGTGTCTTCGAACGTTGGGGTGTCGATCCGCCTGTACCCGAACTGATGCGCCACCTTGCGGGCGGTGTCGTAAACCTTGCCCCAGTAAGGCTGGTCATCAGGAAGTATGTCGGCGGTGCCACGAGGGCGCTTGAAATTCATGTGAATGATTGTCTCTTAAACGAAGGCACCAGCACAGTGATGTGCTGGTGCCATATTCACGATTTACTGCGGCTAGCCGCGTTTTCGAGGTCCTGAATCAAGTTCAGGATGACGAAATAACGCGCCCCTACTTCCAACTCATGCGTGCCCAACTATGTGAACAAGCAAGAATCGGTTAGTAGAAAACCGGGCTCCGCCCGTTAGGAACCTAGGCCTGCTCGCTGGTAGATCTTGCCTTCTGTCTTCATTGCAGGAGCGTAAACCATTCGAGCCTTGTTCATTTCTCGAAGAGTTTCTGCACCCACGTAACCCATGCAAACCTGCAGGGCTCCGACGAGGTTCAACGTACCGTCTGTGCGTGATGATGGACCGTAAAGCAGCTCATGCAAGCTGTATTCGGTACCCATGTTGATTCGCGTTCCACGAGGAAGAGAATCGTGCCATGTGGCCATTCCCCAGTGGTAACCGTGAGCCGGAGACTCTTCAGTCTTGGCGAACGGGCTACCGATCATCACAGCGTTTGCACCGGCTGCGAACGACTTACACACGTCACCACCGGTTCGGATTCCACCGTCGGTAATGATCGGGATGTACTTGCCGGTCTCTTTATAGAAATCATCACGGGCAGCTGCACACTCGATTGTGGCACTGACCTGAGGGATTCCGATTCCGAGCACTTCTCGACTTGTGCAAACCGATCCAGGCCCAACGCCAACCATGACGCCCTGAATTCCCTGCTGCATCAATTCCTTGGTCACTTCGTAAGAAACTGTGTTTCCTACCAAGACCGGAACATCGAGATCCTTGATGAGGTCGGCGAACACAAGGCCTTTTAGGCTCTTGGATGAGTGTCGTGCGGTAACAACAGTTCCCTGTACAACAATCATGTCTGCACCGGCTTCAACAGCCAGAGGTGCCATTCGCTTTGCGTTCTGAGGCACAAATGAAACAGCGGCTACACCGCCGCCTTTTTTCACTTCCTCAACCTTCTTCGCAATAAGCTCGGGCTTTTGCGGAGCAGCGTAGATGCGCTGCATGATCGCTGTTGCTTCTTCTCGAGGTGAAGCTGCGATCTCTTCATATATCGCCGTGGTGTCTTCATAGCGGGTGTGTAGCCCGTCCATGTTCATCACAGCCAGGCCACCGGCCTTGGTCATTTCTATGGCGAAGTTCGGATCAACCACAGCGTCCATTGCTGACGCAATAAAGGGGACATCGAGCTTAATCCCGTCGAAATTCGTCGTCAGGTCAGCCATTTCCGGGTTAATCGTGATGTCGCCCGGGGCAATGGCCACATCGTCGAATCCGTATGCGGGCTTAAGTTCCTTGAAGTTACGTGGCACCTTCTGGACTCCTCACATCGGTTACGAGCCGAATTTACTAATTCCTACTTGAAAAGCGTCCTTCCGGCACGTCGGTGTCCGGAGGTGATTACGAATTTCGCCGCAGGTAAATTCGAACTCAGTATACCCTCAGAAAATACGCTTCGTACAACCGGAAATTAAGGCAACGTTAAACGTCTGAAAAATTCCCATAATGCTGTGCTAGCCTGAGTACGAATTTTCACGACGATATGGCGATTATTGGATCAGCTAACCACTGATTCCACCGGAACAAGCATGAACTATTCAGGCAGCATCACCGACGTTTCTGGCATCACCGTTGGGCACTACACCGATCTCGAGAACGGGACCGGCTGCACTGTGGTTCTGAGCGATCCACCGGCGAATGCTGGGATGGAAGTTCGGGGAGCTGCTCCCGCCAGCAGAGAAATCGCACTCCTCGACCCGCTTGCGGGCGCCCCGTGGGTAAATGGAATTACATTGACCGGCGGCAGCGTATTTGGGTTGGACTCAACGGGAGGTGTTGTTCGCTACTTAGAAGAACAAGGTGTTGGAGTGAAATCTGGTCGTACGCGTATCCCGCTTATCCCGGCTGCCGCACTGTTCGATCTAGGCTTCATTAACAGTGACGTTCGTCCTACGGTTGATGACGGGTATGCCGCGGCTGCCAGTGCTTCCGTGAATGTTGAAACAGGAAACGTCGGTGCTGGAACTGGATCGACCGTTGCCAAGCTGCTCGGTGCTGCCTCTTCTATTAAAGGAGGCGTCGGAACCACTTCCGTACGAATGCCAAACGGGGCGACGGTTGGTGCACTGGTGGTCGTTAATGCCATTGGTGGAATAGTTGATCCCGAAACGGGCGAAATTGTCGCCGGCCCCCAAACCGAAAACGGCTTTGCCGATTCGATAAACCTAATGATCGAACGACCGCCCAAAGACCGAGGATTCTTCCGCAACACGACCATCGGAGTCGTTGCCACCGATGCCCCTCTCGACAAAATAGGAGCCACTCGACTCGCCATGGCAGGTCAGGACGGCATCGCACTCGCCATTCGCCCTTCCCACACCGCCAACGATGGCGACACCGTGTTTGGGCTATCGACCGGAACCCACCCTGTATCCGTGCCGGGCGATGTACTTCACGCCGCCGCGTTGAAAGCAGTAACCGGGGCGATACTGAATGCAATCGAATCTGCCGAAACGCTTGGCGGAGTGATGTCGGCAGCCGATGCTAGAGCCGCCCAGATGGGATCGACAAACTAATGAGCCCACTACCTGAACTAAACAAGCAATCTCCCATCGCAGTAGTTGCGGCTGGAAGACTCGGATCGTCTTTGGCAATCGCCATGGCAAACGCCGGTTACAACGTTGCAGCGGTATCGAGTCGACAACCCGATCACCGTGATTGGCTTGGCGAACGTATCGAAAACGCACTAGCAGTCGAAAAAGCCCAAACGGCAGCGAACCTGGCGAACATCGTGTTCATCACAGCCCCTGATGCCATGGTCGAAGGAGTCTGCTCGACCATCGAATGGCGATCGCATCAGGCAGTAATCCACTGCGCTGGCGTTCTACCCGTGTCCGCACTCGATCACGCCCTTCGCCGTGACGCCAAAATAGCAGGATTCCACCCGTTCCAGACGTTTCCATCACCAGAATCATCAGACCGCCTCAAAGACGTTTCGTTCGCCACTGAAGCACAAAACCCGGCACTGTTCGACTGGCTTGAAACCCTGGCAACTGATCTCGGTGGCTCACCGTTCCGAA
Organism: Dehalococcoidia bacterium; assembly: GCA_963694185.1. Classification (GTDB taxonomy): domain Bacteria; phylum Chloroflexota; class Dehalococcoidia; order Lucifugimonadales; family Lucifugimonadaceae; genus Lucifugimonas. The sequence goes on along the minus strand of CAVOCL010000002.1, from coordinate 363 downwards.
TCGAGGCATCGCAGCGAGAGGCGTATCACGCTTCGGCGGTAATGGCATGCGGACTACTCGCCGGGCTCACCGGGCTCGCGGCCGAAATGTGGGAACCGTTAGGAATCGACCGAACAGATGCCCTCAAACGCATTATCCCTCTTCTAAGAGCGACAGTAGACGCACTCGACGACAAAGGCTTACCCGCAGCAATGACTGGCCCGTTCGTACGTGGCGACGTCGAAACAATCGCTTCACACCTGGCCGCTACATCGAAGAATTCACCCGAAACCGGCCGAGCCTACGCTGCACTCGCCGAAGCTTCCCTGCATATCGCTAAAGAGCAGGGCGGACTCTCAAACGAGGCGTTCGACCGCCTAAAAA
>CAVOCL010000001.1:0-22769 GCA_963694185.1 Dehalococcoidia bacterium | reverse complement strand
AGCTGCGTTCCCGTTTCTATATCGACCCGAGGTGTTCGATGTGACGGCGAGGGCGATAGGAGCCGAGAAAATCCTCTTTGCAAGCGATTTTCCTCTCGTTCACCAAAAACGTGCTTTGAACGAATTCGGGCAGTCCGGGCTGAGTACTGACGATTCACTGCTTGTTAGGGGGGCGAACGCCGCAAATCTGCTGAATCTCTAGTTAGTTCAACGTTCCGTAGTCAAAGCTATCCATATCGCCTATCGGAACTTCACGATTTACCTACAATTGAATTTGCCTTGCGCTTGGCAGCAGGCGTAATATTGGAAGTAATTGATATGAGCAACTTACTTCGCACAAACACAACTACGAACTCGCAGCAGGTCTGTACCTGTATGTGTAGCTGTACGCCCACAGGGGTTCCTAGTTTTGCGTGTTGCACTTGTTGACCAGATAACCAAGTAGCAACGTAGAGAAATTAGAACCCCTGTCGCAAACAGGGGTTTTTTGTTGCCTGTAAATATCAACCCACCCTCACAACCACCCAAGCGAAACATCATCATGATTAACATCTTCAAAATCGCACTCTCCGGAATACGAAAAGCACTCGAATCGGCACACGGACTCGGCATCGAGAACGACTCGCTCTCAGCAGCCCGCAAAAACCGCTAGACTCTAAATCGAAATTTCAAGCGAGAGATATTGTCATCCTGAATTTATTTCAGGATCTTTCTCCCCCTTTGCAGCGAATCGTGTCAGCGTCGCGAACGCGCCCACACACCAGACCCCTCTACTCCGATGAATCCGCTCGGGACAGGAATGCCTAGTTTCAAGCAGGCACGCATCTCGGCAAACGAGTAACATTCCGCCCCAACACGCACTTCGCACTCGAACGTAGTCAACATCGTGCAATCAGGAGATTTTGTAATGACAGCTCTAACAGCAGAGCAAAAAGAACACTTCGAGGAATACGGATTCGTTAAGGTTTCTGACGTTTTCGATCCTGAAGCCACTATCGATCCCGTAATTAATGAATATGCAGGCGTCCTCGACTCTCTGGCCGAGAAGCTCTACAAAGATGGCGCAATTTCATCGACCTACTCGGAGCTTGAGTTCGGCGATCGGGTCACCAAGATCTACGTCGAATCTGGGGAAGTGCACAACCAGTTCTTCGATTTTTCACTGCCTCAAAATGGCGTTAAGCCCGATACCCCGTTCTGGGCGGGTCCTGCCGTGTTCAACACGCTAACCGCTCCGGGTGTTCTCGACGTTGCTGAATCGATTGTTGGGAGCGAGGTGTACTCAAACCCAGTTCAGCATGTACGAATAAAAATCCCCGAATCTGTATCGCCTCGTGATGAGGATGGCAACGTGTTATTTGGGGTCAGTCCCTGGCATCAGGACGCCGGAGTCGTTAACCCGGACGCCGACGAAACGCACATGCTAACGGTATGGTTCCCGTTAATGGACGCCGGAGTTGAAAACGGCTGCCTAACTGTGGTTCCGGGTTCGCACCGAGGTGAGCTGCTTACGCACTGCCCCGGCTACAAAGATCGACCGGGTCTTCAAATTCCTGAGAATCTTTTCAATATCGGCGATTCGATGCCGGTGCCGGTGAAAAAGGGCGACGCACTGCTTCTCACCAAAAAGACTGTTCACTCATCTTTGCCGAACGTTAGCAACAGTATTCGCTGGAGTTTTGATCTGCGGTACCAGCCAACTGGTGAAGCGACCGGACGAAGCGTGTTCCCGGGTTTCGTCGCACGAAGCGCATCAAACCCGGCTTCGGAGCTGCATGACGCTGCGCAGTGGTTCAGCATGTGGGAACACACCCGTGATTCTCTCGCCCGTGGCGATCAAACATCGTTCAATCGTTGGGACACCGACGACCCTTCCTGCGCTTGATACCAACAACGGCTGAACTAGAAACACTGCGAGAAGCGGGCAAAATCGCCTCCGACGCTCGGAACTGGGCTGCGGAAACGATCAAGCCCGGCTATTTGCTGCGCGATCTTCAAGAGGGCATGGAAACGATGATTCGGGAGGCCGGCGCACTGCCGCCGTTTCCGGCTCAGACCAGTCGCAACAAGATCGGGGCGCACTACTGCTCTTCGCCAACGGATAACACCCAATTCGAAGAGAATGATCTCGTGAAAATCGACGTTGGGGCGCACATCGACGGGCTGATTGTCGATACAGGGATTTCGGCCGACCTTTCTTTGGATAACCGCTGGAAAAGCCTGATTGGTGCGGCTTCAGACGCTCTGGACGCTGCGATTGCTATGTGTTCGCCGAACGTGGATGTTGAGGACATTGGTGAGCGTGTTGAATCGGTGATCAACTCTGCTGGATTCGTTCCGATTTTCAATCTAACGGGGCACGGACTTGGTCGGTACACTCTGCACGACTCGCCCCAAATCCCGAACGCTCGAATTGGGTTGAAGGGATCACTTGAAGCCGGGTCTATTTTTGCTATCGAGCCGTTTGCCACTTCGGGCGAGGGCTATATCAAAGACGATGGCAAGCCTGAAGTGTTCCTGCTGAAACGTGCCCCGAAGCCATCGAACAAGATCGATGCCGAATCGCTAGAAGCAATCAACTCGTGGCGAGGATTGCCGATCGCTCGACGATATTTCAGTGATTTACCGAAAAAACCGTTCGAGCGGACGCTGAAAGAGCTGATCAAACAGAAGGTGATGCAGGAGTACCCGCCACTGATCGAAGTAGCCGGAGCCCACATAGGCTGGAAAGAGCATTCGATTTATTTAGGGCCATTCGGGCCCGAGGTGCTTACGGCGTAGCGTCGGTGAATGGGTTGTGCTCCCATTTTTCATCGGGCGTGGCGCAGTTGTAGCGCACCCGCCTAACGCGAACCACCAGTCAGACTACTTTCCGCTGATCAGGAAATCTTTCGTCCTCAGGAAGAAAGCGCTGACGAAGGGCGATCTAGGAACGAGTGGGCAAAATCAATGAACGCTCGCACATCGTCGAAAGTAGAAACACGTCCCAGCGATATCCGTACCGCACCTGCCCGCTTGTCGCCGTTTTTTTCGAGAAACTCAAGGAACTGTTCAAACGACATTTGATCAGATTCATTGAACGCTGCCCTTAACTCATCTTCCGACAGTCCGAACGCAATCTCGCCTGCCCTCGGATTACAGAAACATCCAGTGCGGATAGAGATCAACCTCTCGTTTGCCAGCTCCTCAACCACCCGGTGATCTATCAGTGTGCCTTCTGGATCGTAAAAGTTCACAGATACGGTTCCGCCGCGACTATTCATGTCGGTGGGACCGTAAATACGAATAAGCGGTTGCCCGTTGGCATGGACGATGCTAGATAGTTGGTCGAGTAGCAAACTGGTCAAAGCACCGACGCGCTTGTGGATATTATCCAGCCCGGCACTTTCCATCGAATCCAACCCGATACCTACCGCCGGAAGTGACAGGTAATTAACAGCTCCTTCTTCAAAAGCCGCTTCACTCTCCTCGAGATGGTGTTGATCGGCCTGAACGGACGAAATCGATATGGTCCCGCCAGCAAACCAGGGTTTTTCGAGCTTCTCAAGCGCCGATTTCCTGGCTATCAGGCAGCCAATCCCGGTTGGATAACCAAATATCTTGTAGAACGAAATCGGCACAAAATCCGGCTTCCATCGCGAGATATCGAGTTCGCTGCAAGAAACGAAAGCAGCCGCGTCCAAAAGTACGTCCCATCCACTCTCGTGTGCCTCTTCAATCCACTCTAGGGAATGTTGAACGCCGGACATGTTCGACTGTGCCGGATAGGCAAACAGCTTAGGGCCGGCGACGTCGCCTGCCGAAGTGTTCGAGGCGAGAGTCTTCCGCAATTCCCCATCATCTATACGCAAATCCGGTAGTTGGACCGGTACATAGGTGACCTCAGAGCCACGCGCTCTGGCGAACTCTCTAATCCCATTGACCGAATTGTGATTGTCGAATGTGAGCAGGTAGCGACCGGTTGGACCGAACGGATACGACTCGGCAACGATCTTAATTGCTCCGGTCGCATTGCTTGTGAAAATCGCGCAGAATTCATCTGGGTCAGCGTTGAAGTATTCCAACACCCGCCCGCGAGTGCGCTCTATAGTTTCGGTGATTGCCCTAGAGGTTGGATTTGATGAATGAGGATTCCCGAAAACGCCATTTTTGAGCATTTCGGCGTGCTCCTCAATCTGCCGAATATCATAAAGCCCACCACCGGTGTAATCGAGATACACGTGCCCTTGTTCGTCGAGTCGTGAAAATCCCGTTTTGCGGATTTCGTCAAGGGACGAGGTTTCCGAGTATTCCGGATGCGCAATCAGAAACTGCGATAACTCGAGTCCAGAAGAATGGGCAAACGAGCGAGGTTGATAATTCATGGTGGCGTAATGGCGAACAGACTCACGGAAGCAGGTTCGGTGAAACTGAAAATTGGGGCACAGGGAGAACTGATACTACAAGTCCGGCAACACCCGCGTACGCATTTCTACCGACCCTGAAGCCGACGAATTCTGCGTTCCGAATTGATTCAGGAGAGACGCGCTCGCCTCATAGCTAAGCGTTGACACCGCAGAAAAAGCGACTCGTCACCCACCGAAGTCGAATTCTAGCCCTACGCCCTGCGCCTTCGCCTCGTCATAAACCAGCGACGCACACGAGATGTCCTGAATCGCTAGTCCAACGCTTTTGAATAGTGTGATCTCTTCAGCGTTTTCACGACCTGAGATCGTGCCATTTATAACTTCGCCGAGCGATCCGTGAATCTTGTCGCCAGAGTAAACGCCCTCTTCGATCGGAATCTGAATATCTCCGGCCTCGTTCAGACACGCCTGAACCTGATCGCAAACGACCTTTGACTTCACAACAGTCGCTGAATCCAGCTCACGCACGCCAGCAGCATGCGATCCGATGGCGTTGATATGAGTACCAGGCTTCCACCATGAACCATCAACAATCGGCTCAACCGCACTCGTAATCAGCGTCACGATGTCCGACTCACGAACAAGCCCTTCGGCGCTATCGGCAACCCGAACATCTACGCCCGTAGCCGCCGAGAACTCCTCAGCAAACGCCTGACGTGCCGACTCGTCGCTGCGGGAATAAACAAGAATCGTATCGAGATCGGCAGCTTCAGCCAGAGCTAAAACCTGACCCCGAGCCATCACGCCAGTGCCAAGTACGCCCGCCACCTTAGAATCCTTACGAGCCAAATGCCGAGTCGCAACACCACTTCCGGCTCCGGTTCGGACGCCGGTTAGAAATCCACCATCCATTGCCGCAACCACAACGCCGGTCTGATTGTCCTGAACGAGAATCGTGCCGATAGTCGTTGGCAATCCAAACTTCTCAGGGTTGCCCTTGTAAACCGTCACGGCCTTCACTCCTAGTGCGCCACCCGACTTCAGATAAGCCGGCATGTAAGCGATCCAGCCGCCCACCGCCGCATCGACCATCACTGTTCGATCTGGCATTTCTGCGGTGCCTGCTGCAAGCTCACCGAATGCGGCCTCTAGAACGTCGATCGCCTTCGACATTGGGAGCAGCTTCATAACGTCAGATCGGTTCAGCAGTAGTGCCACAGGTGTTCTCCAGCATTGTCGGTGGGGGGGCGGTGCGAACTGTAAGGCACCGCTCAGATCAAAATACGGTGGGATTATAGCGGTGGCACTGTCGCTTTTATGTTGATCAGCAACCCCACTCGCAGATAATCCACGCTTAACACTAGGAAAGCCTAAAAGGTCGAATCCGGCGGTATCGTTGATAGAAGAAGTAAAGTGATCACCAGAATTGGTGCCAGGAAACGTAATTACGTGACGAAATCGAACGATATTGATCCATGGCTCGGCGGCGACAACGACGCCGAGGGCGATAAAAAAGCTGAGCCCAAAGCCACGAGCAAGGCAAAGCCTGCTGCCAAGGCCACCAGCAAAGCAAAGCCTGCCGCCATAGCCAAGAGCAAAGTAAAGCCTGCTGCCAAGGCTAAGAGCAAAGCGAAACCTGCTGCCAAGGCCAAGGCTAAGAGCAAGCCAAAGTCAGCGGCCAAAGCCGATCTCGAGCCTGAAGTCACGTCCGAGGCAGCAGTCACTCCCGAACCTGAAGTCACGCCAGCGGCCGAAGTCACGCCAGATCCAGAAGCAACGGTCAGCGACACACCTGTCACCGAAACTGTTGAAGATCAGGTCGACGAGTCCGAGTCCGAGTCCGAGTCCGAGTCCGAAACTGATTCTGATGCGCCAAAAGCCAAGACCAAATACGTGCCCACCACGGTTCCCATCCGCACACGTACCAGGGGCGAAAGCCTAGAGACATATGGTTCGAACCGGAGCGGGCGAGACGGCGTTTACACCCGGCGTTCCGAGGCGAAGTTCGTGCCATCGGAGCCAAAATTCTACGTTGCTCCGAAAGATCCAAACGTTCCAGAAGAACCCGAATTCGGATTTCCTGAAGTCCCTGAAAACACCCAGCGATTGTTCATCGCCATTGAGGTTCCACGCACGGTAAAGCGTGATCTTGTCGAACTTTCTCAAAGTTTCCGACCCCGTGAGCACGAACGTGTGCGCTGGATCGAAGAAGAAGCGATGCACCTAACGCTGAAGTTTTTGGGCGATACGCCAATCGACAAGATTCCCGATATTAAAATTGCGCTAAAACGAGCAGCCGAATCGAGTGGAAGATTCTCGATCAAGATCGGTCGTACAGGTTGCTTCCCATCGTTTGTCGACCCTCGAATTTGCTGGGTTGGGTTCACAGGTGAGCTTCGACGTCTTGAGCAGCTTCAGGGTAGGGTCGAGGGTGGAATGGTCGCACTCAAACTTGAATCCGATAACCGAAAATTCCGTGCTCACATCACCGTTGGACGCACACGACCCGGCGTTCGAGGTCGATTCGCTGAAGATATCGGCTACTCATGGCAGCATGCGCCGCTGCGTTCTACGGGCACCAGCGTTCCAGTCAACGCCGTGGCGCTCTACCGAAGTCACATCGACGACTACGGCGACACCCAATACGAACAACTAGCAAACTACGAACTCGGCTAGGCCGCGAGGCGGCGTTTTATTTGAGGGGGCAGGCGTCCTCCACCCCCTCCCATAAAATCCACCACTGCGCCGAAATCTACCAGCACCTATACTTAACGCCGTTACAGGTAACGACGGAGATACGATCGAATCTACGCTGTCCTTTTTAGCGAGCCCGGTATGGTGAAAGCGGGCATTGGACAACTTTCGATCATCACTCCCGAACCGTTCACCGACCGCCAGCGTAAATCTCGCTGTCACTAGGCTGAACCGTCCCCGCCGAACGTTACATCGGCTCAACTGAGTGTCCCGAAAAAAAACTAGCTTGCTAGTCGGGAAACCAGGGTGGTACCGCGGTATCGTTTTATTTCAATACGCCCGTCCCTGAACCATTAGGGGCGGGCGTATTTAGTTAACCTGCGAGGCCAGCCTCTAATTGAATCGGACATCAACCAGCAGGTAGAAAAAGTGCCCTAGGCACAGGGATAAGCAACGTGGCGAGCCACTTCGATTCGGTAGATCCAAAAGTTGATTTCGTAGCCAACGAGGAAGCAATCCTCAAATGGTGGGACGATAACGACATCCCAGCCCGCTACCGAGCGCTGAACGACGATAAGAAGAAGACACACTCGTTCATCGACGGCCCGATCACCGCCAACAACGACATGGCTGTTCACCACGCATGGGGCCGAACGTACAAAGACCTTTTCATTCGATTCCGCAACATGCAGGGCTATCGACAGCGCTTCCAGAACGGATTCGATGGACAGGGTTTGTGGATCGAAGTAGAAGTTGAAAAAGAAAAGGGCTTCAAGTCGAAGCGCGACATCGAAGCATACGGAATCGCCAAGTTCGTCGAAGATTGCAAAGCCCGTGTCGACTACTACGCGGCGCGAATCACCGAACAGTCGAAGCGACTCGGCTACTTCATGGACTGGGACAATTCGTACCACACCAAGTCCGACGAAAATAACTACACCATCTGGCATTTCCTGAAGGCCTGCGCCGATAAAGGCTGGATCTACAAGGGCCGTGACGTTATGCCGTGGTGCCCACGATGTGGAACCGGGCTTTCGCAGCATGAAATCGTTACCGAGGGCTACCAGGACATCACCCACGATAGCCCGTTCCTGAAATTCCCACTGGTCGACAAAGGACACGAAGGCGAAAACCTTCTTATCTGGACCACCACGCCATGGACGCTTGCCGCAAACGTGGCGGCAGCCGTGAACCCCGAAAACGACTACATTAAGGTCGAAGATCGCGGCTCGGTTATCTACTTCAGCAAGGCGCTTCTCGAAACGCTCAAGCGTGATCATGTTCTTACCGAAGATGCCAAAGTACTGGGCGAACTCAAGGGTTCTGAACTCGTAGGACTTCGTTACAAGGGCCCCTTTGACGAGCTTCCAGCACAGGCCGAAACGATAAACCAGCACCGCGTTCTGGAATGGGACGAAGTTGGCGAAACCGAAGGCACGGGAATCGTTCACACCGCACCCGGAGCCGGTGCCGAAGACTTCAAGCTCGGCAAATTACACGGCCTGACACCGATCGCCCCCCTCGATCAAAACGGTATCTACAAAGAGGGATTTGGCGAATTCACCGGCAAGGCAGCCGCCGATGTGAAAGACATGGTCTTCGCATCGCTCGAAGAAAAAGGCCTTCTGGTGAAGGTGAACAAATACACTCACCGGTATCCCGTTTGCTGGCGCTGCAGCACCGAACTCGTATTCCGCTTGGTCGACGAATGGTTCATCAACATGGACGACATTCGGCCCAAGATGGAAAAAGCCACGAACGAAATGGAGTGGTATCCAGAGTTCGGTAAGGCACGCGAACTCGACTGGCTCAAGAACATGCAGGACTGGATGATTTCGAAGAAGCGGTACTACGGTCTCGCTTTGCCGATTTACGCCTGTGACTGCGGGAACTTCGACGTGATGGGCTCGAAAGACGAGCTTCAGGAGCGTGCGGTAGAGGGATGGGACGAATTTGAGGCCAGCGGTGGTGCACCTCACCGACCATATGTGGATGGCGTGAAAATCGCCTGCTCAAAATGTGGCGAAACGGTAAGCCGAATCGCCGACGTCGGAAACGCCTGGCTCGACGCCGGAATCGTTAGCTTCTCGACTCTCAAGTACAACACCGACCGCGAATACTGGAACGAATGGTTCCCTGCCGATTGGATGTCTGAAAGCTTCCCCGGCCAGTTCCGTAACTGGTTCTACGCGATGATCGTAATGTCGGCTGTGCTCGAAGACTCGCTGCCTGCCAAGCAGGTGTTCTCGTATGCGCTAATGCGTGATGAAAACGGCGAAGAGATGCACAAATCTAAGGGCAATGCCATCTGGTTCATGGACGGTGCCAAAAAGATGGGCGTCGATGTAATGCGCTGGACATTCAGCCGTCACAACCCGGCTTCCAACATCAACTTCGGATACAAGACTGGTGACGAGGTTCGACGTCAGTTTGTGATTCCGCTGTGGAACATCTATTCGTTCTTCACGACCTACGCAAATCTCGATAACTGGACTCCCGCAGACTGCTCCATCCCTGCCGTGTTCGGGTTCACCCCGGAAGGCGAACAGAACGCCTACGAATCGTGGACCATGCCGAAGGACGAAGGCTTTTCGGAGCTGGATCGATGGATACTTTCTGAACTCAACCAGCTAATCGAACAGATCACAGGCAATCTCGAAAACTGGCAACTTCCGTACGCAGCCAGCGAGGTGGAACAGTTCGTAGAAGATCTATCGAACTGGTACGTCAGGCGCTCACGCAGGCGTTTCTGGAAGTCCGAGGGCGACAAGGACAAGAGCGCTGCCTACTCAACGCTTTACACCTGCCTGAGCACGCTCTCACGACTGCTGGCACCGTTCACGCCGTTCATCGCCGACATCATGTACCGCAACCTCGTTGCAGATCGTATCGACGACGCCCCTGACTCTGTTCACCTCACCTCATGGCCGAAGATGAACGAATCGCTTATCGATCAAGACGTTATGAATGAGACGCGCCTCGCAATTCGCCTGGCATCGCTGGGTCGTTCAGCACGTGCACAGTCACGGCTTAAGGTTCGACAGCCACTGGGCGAGTTTGTTGCCGAAGTGCGACACGATTGGGAGCATTTCGCTCTCGCAAAAATCGAGCAGGTTCTTAAAGAGGAACTGAACGTAAAGGCCGTTCGCAATGCTTCGGAAATGGGTGGGCTACTCGGATTCGAAATCAAACCGAATCTACGATTGCTGGGTCCGAAATACGGCAAGCAGATGGGCGAGATTCGAAACGCTCTGATGGCTGCCGACGCCGATGAAATCGCGCGAGCTTCGGAAGCCGGCGAGACGATTTCGGTTGGCGGATTTGAACTCGAACCAGACGAAGTTCTGGTTGAACGGGTTGCGTTATCGGACTACGCGGTTGCGACCGACGCCGGGTACGCTGGTGCGGTTTTGACGGTAATTTCGGAAGAGCTAAAAGCCGAAGGCACAGCACGAGAAGTTGTGCGACTGGTTCAGAACCTGCGCAAGTCATCAGGACTCGAGATTTCCGATCGAATCAACCTGTGGATTTCGTGCACTGACGAAGTGACCGGTACGCTCATGTCGCACTCCGATTACATCGCCGAAGAAACCCTCGCAAACAACCTCGAACTCGGAGCCGTTCTCAGTGATGACGCCATGGGCGTTGCAGCAACCGATTCGATTCAGCTCGACGACGACACCAAAGTAACCGTAACGCTGGAGAAGGCTTAGATCGCTTCTGCCTACAATTCAGCCGTGACCCCTCGTCAGATTCCTCGAATCCGCTTCGCCACGGTCGGGGAATCGGGTCGCCGCTGATCGTCGTATTCGATAATCAACGATCAAATGGAAATAACCCATTTCCCGAGCGGAGTCATCGGAGCCGAGGGATCTGGAGGGGTGCTGCGCGGGACGTATTATCCGATACTGGTCGAAATATCTTCCCAGTGCGGATTTTCCATCTCAATCAAGGCTGCCTTCTTGGAACGACGCCAGCGTTTAAGCTGGGCCTCACGCTCACGAGCTGATTCTAACGATTCTGCTACCTCGCACCAAACAAGCTTGGTGGTCCGATACTTTGAACTGAACCTAGGAACCTTCCCGAAACGGTGCTGATCGATACGCACTGCTATATCTCGAGTCATACCGATGTACAGTGCCCTTTGATACTAGCGAGCATGTATATGTAGAAATATTGCTGTTGCATGATCGTGACTGTATTCGCAGTTGAATCCGATCTCCAAACACCCGCGACACCCCGCCAGATCCCTCCACTCCGCTACGCTGCGGTCGGGAAATCAGGTGTTGGCATTTGCCGTGTACATTGAATCGATACAAACACAACGACCGTAAGAATAAGAAGCTTCCCACCTCCCCATGAAAGCACTACTACTCGATAAGCCTGGCCCTGTTAGCGATCTTCGTGTTGGTGAATTGCCAACGCCCGAACCTGGTCCGAACGAAATTCGGGTAAAAGTTCATACCGTGAGCCTGAACCCAGTCGATTACAAACTTGCCGGGCGCGGTAACGACAACTGGACGTGGCCAAACGTGCTCGGGCTAGATGTCGCTGGGGTGGTCGATGCTGTTGGATCGGAAGTCGATCTGTGGGAAGCCGGCGATCGTGTTTTCTATCACGGCGATCTATCCAAGCCCGGCGGATTCGCCGAGTACGCAATTACAACTGCTCACACGACCGCCAGAATTCCCGATTCCGTTTCGTTCGCAGAAGCGGCGGCTATCCCCTGTGCCGGACTCACCGCCTACGAGGCTGTGACTCGTCGACTCGATATCCAACCGGGGCACACAGTGTGGATGCAGGGCGGCGCCGGGGGCGTAGGCGGCTTTGCGGTGCAGATCTGCGCCAATATCGGTGCGACGGTCATCACAACGGCGTCTGCGCACAATCACGAGTTCGTGAAGTCGCTCGGAGCCGATCACGTTATCGACTACAACAGCGAAAACGTGGTCGAGACGATCATGTCGATCACAGGCGGACTTGGAGTTGATCGCGTCCTCGGGGCGGTAGATGTAAACACCGCCAATCAGGGAATCGAAGTGTTGAACTTCAGGGGCGGTATCGCCTGCGTGGCGGGAATGCCGACTGTCGACGACACAACGTTCGCCGGTGCCAAGTCGATCCACAATATCGCTTACGGCGGTGCGCATTCGTCAACGAACCGGACGGCTCAGATAGATCTGGCTCGTATGGCCGAAGAGATGATCGCACTCGTTGCCGACAAAAAGATCGATCCCATGATCGAGCAGACGATTGGTCTTGCCGACATTCCAGAAGGTCTCGCACAGCTAGAAACCCGCCATGTAAAAGGCAAGATCGTAGCTGAGATCGGGTAGTGGGGGCTGAAGGTTTGGGTGGCTGCCCTGTCATTGCGAGTAGCCGCCCTGGGCGACGTGGCAATCGCGCTGGCGAGGAAACAGCCAAGGAATAACGCGGTCACGTTGACAAGTGAAATGTGAATACCCAAGTCATGCGACCGAGAATGTGAATCACGTGATTGCCACGTCGTGCCCCCTCGCAATGACAGATGGGTGCCAAAAGCGCCCTCAACAGACATCTAACAAAAATCTGTTAGCAACACGTCTCCCGGGACATGCAATCATGTGGCATGACCTCGACCGATTCACCGAATACAGATCCTCCGCAGGCTAAAAGAAGCCTCTGGAAAGATCCCGACTTCCTGAAAATCTGGACTGCTCAGTCGACATCGAATCTCGGTCGAATGATGATGGTCGTGCCCCTAGTGGCGATTCTGATTCTCGAGGCACGCCCCTACCAGATGGCCATACTCGGCGGCGCAACGACCTTCGCCGGCCTAACTTTCGGACTGGTCGCCGGGCCGTGGATTGATCGATCACGACGGCGGTTAGTAGTGGTAGTCACCGACTTCGGATCGGCTACAGCGCTCGCTAGCGTGGCGATCGCTCACTTCATCTTCGAACTCCACATCGAGCACCTGTACGCAGTTGCGTTCATCAACGGGTCGTTAGGAATCTTCAATGAAGTTGCGGGGCGTTCGTATCTGCCAAGTCTGATCGAACGTGACCGCCTGCTCGAAGCGAACTCCAAAATAGCAGCATCTGATTCGGTGGTTGAGCAGATCGGGTTCAGCGTCGGAGGGTTCATCGCTCAGCTGGCGTCAGCAATAGCAGCGAGTGTCGTTCAAACGGTGACGTTTGTAATTTCAGGTCTGGCTGGTCTTAGCGATTCGTAAGCCCGAACCAGTGCCACCCAAGCCGACCACCCGATCCAGCATTCGACGCTAAATCCTCGATGGATACCGCTTCATCGCTGGCAATCAGGTTCTGTTGCTCATGACGATCAGCGGTGCTTTTCTTGGAGCAGCAAACGGGATTATTGGCGGAATGATCACGTTGTTTGCCATCTCCGAAATCGGGATTCCGCCGGGTCCATTAGGAATCATTTACGGTGTCGGAGGGGTGAGTGCATTAGTCGGCGCACTGTTTGCGACACGAGTCACCAACAGGCTTGGGGTTGGGCCCACCATGGCTCTGGGATTGTTCTCGTACGGCGTTTTTGGGTTTCTCATTCCGTTCGCACCGACAACGATATGGATAGCCATGATCTTTTTCGTAGTGCCACAGATATTTGGCGATGGGTTCTGGATCATGCACGACATCAACCACACGAGTCTGCAACAGGCGATCATCCCGGAGAATCGTCTGGGACGGGTGATCGGTGCCATGAAGGTCTCCGAGAAAGTCACAGCGCTAATAGGTGTTTCAATTGCGGGAATTGTGGCTGAAACGGTGGGGCTGCGAGCAGCTTTGCTGACTGGGAACGTGATCTGGCTGATAGCTGGAGCTGTTTATTTGCATCCGGCTATTCGTTCGATCAAAACGATTCCAACGTCACCTAGCGAATCGGATTAATTCAGCGCCCTCGACGCCAACTAGCCGAGCCGCTTCACCATTCGCTGGCACGTATCCACGATGATCTCTGAAGAGCCTCCGTCGACCTGAACGCTCCATTGCAAGCGGGTAGGCTGTCCGACCGGTTTGTACCCGAGCTTCTCGTACACCTTGATGGCTGCGTCGTTGTCGATCGCCACGTCGAGCCGCACTGTGGTGTGGCCATCGGCGAGTACATGTTCTTCGACTGCGTTGATCAGTTCTATCGCAAATCCCTGTCGGCGAAATCACTCACCAACATCAAGTGCGAACAACCGGCGTGTGGAGCCGTCTGGATCAGCATTGGGGTCGATGCTAACGGTACCGACAAGTTCGTCATCGACTTCCATAACGAGTATCAGGCGCAGGCCTGCTACTTGTTCTGTGAATCTGTTCTTAAGTTGGGCCTGTTCAAGTTCGGGGCAGAGGCTTTTGACGAGTGCGGGGAGATCGGAATCGTTGGCAGCACGAATTGTCGGGGTTTTAGTCACCGTTGTTGGCTCATAGCGAGGTTCTGAATCCCGTTCGACTTCACTCAGGACGGCAAGTTCAGAATGACGGAAACTCGGCTGAACGATCACAACAAGTCGCAGTGAGTGTCAGCCGCGCTCATCGGTATCGGGCCGATCAGCCTCGTTGCCGCCGTCTGAGTCATGGGGCATGGCACCTGGTCGTACATTGAAATCGGCGTCTTGGGCGCCTGCTGGAACGGGGTTCGGCATGCCCGGAAGCGAGGCGGTTCCGCGAATGCGTTCGAGACTCCGTGACAGCGACTTATTCCGTTTCTTCTGTTCGGTTTCAGCCAGATAGAACGCATAACGTGACGTCAGCATAGCCCCGACAAGCAGAATAATTGCTGAAACGTATACGAAAATCATCAGTACAAGGATGACGCTGACACCACCATAGATGTTGGTTGCCACACCGCTCAGGTTTCGCAGGTAGAAAACGAATATCGCCTTCGATATTTCGAACGCTGCGGCACCCGCTAGTGCCGTTGGCCAAACCTCTCTGAACCGCAATTTTGTGTTGGGCAGCCACCAGTACAGCGTCAAGAACACAGTGAAGTTCAGTATGAGCGGAATGAACACGGCGGCCTTCTGCCACAAAGCAGCGTCGCTGATCGGCGCATCTGGCAGCCAAATTACCAAAAATTCCTGCTGAATGAACTCGATAAACCCAGTGATGAAAATTGAAGCGAACAACAGGGTTGCTGCGCCGAACATCAGTGCGAGGTCCATGAGCCGTTCAGTCAGGAACGGGCGTGTTTTGTTGATGCCCCAGATTACGTTGATGCTCTTGCGAATCGCACTGAACACCTGCTGTGATACCCAGAACAGTCCAATGATGGCGACTACTCCACCAGTGGTACGACCAGCCTCAATGCTGTCGAAGAAAGTTTCGAGAAAGCCTTCATCAGCTTCTGCCAGAACAGGAATCTGTTCTTTCAATCCAGCAATTAGCTGTATTTCAACCCCTTCTATTCCAAGAACGAGGGAGAACAAGGCGATCAGTGCCAGCGAGAGCGGGAAGAGCGAGAAGAAGGCGTAGTACGCAATGGCCGCAGACATGTACGGCCCGTTCTTACCGAGGAACTCATTGAAGTTGCTGGTAATAAATCGAACTATTAGAACGGCCACACTAAACATAAGGCTGACTATTGTGCCAACACAACCGCCATACGTGCAATCAGCGCATTAAACGGAATTCAGGAATGAATGGCATTTGAAGATGTGGGTTTAGACGAGAAATTGATGCTGTCAGCGAAGGCTTCGAATCCTGAACAAAGTTCAGAATGACGTGAGAGAGTCGCTGGCTATTCCCAAGTTGCAACGAAACTCTACGCAAACCAATCACAACGCCAGAACTCAGCCAAGCTCGCCACCCGGTATAAAAAGTGCCAATGGCACCGTTAGTCTAGTTCGCCTGCTCGGAATGCTGTGATGTAGTTCATTGCGAAATCATCGTTGCCCTGAAGCAACTCCATCGCTAACTTCACAGGCCCTGCTTCCAGGTCGATATCAAGCGAACGCTTGGCCGAAGTTGTCATCGGATCGACAATTCCGGCATCGGCACCGGCTTCAATCGCCAGGTACAGAAACAGATCGTTAATAAGTCGACGCTTTGGAATGCCGAACGAAACGTTGCTCATGCCACCTGCAACGTGAATTTTATCCCCGAACTCGGCTCGGATCTTCGTTATGGCATCGAAGGCGTGCTTGCCATAGGACGAATCGACTGCGATCGGGAAGTAGAGCGGGTCTACGTAGATATCTTCTTCGACCATTCCCTTTGTGAGTGCCATTTCGAGAATTCTGCCAACGTTTTCAACACGCTCATCGGCATCGGCAGGCATACCGACCTCGTTCGAAGCCATCACAACTGCTTCAGCGTTGTATTTCAGCGCCATCTCGATCGCCTCAGGTCGCTCAAGCGCTATCGAGTTGAGCATTGGGCGTCCCTGCGCTCCACTGTACGCAGCCAGACCAACTTCGATGATCTCAGGGTTCGATGAATCGATGCTCGGCGGCACGCTCGAAATCGATTCCACGAACTTGACGAGCCACTCCATCGTCTCTTTTTGCTCGGGCAGACGATATGAAGATTCATCGACGTTCAAATCGAGATAGTTCGCCCCTGCCTTTATCTGGCGGTTCGCTTCGTACGTGATGTACGCCTTGCCTTCAGCCGATTCGTCGGCGTCGCCATTAAGGCCTTTCCACATGGCGATCATGAAGTGCTTCAGCGTGCCCTGTTCATACGGCTGAGTTTTTGTGAAGTGTTCAGGAATGTGCACATAGCGTCGTTCGCCATCTACCCGGTATTTCACGGCCTCAGTGCCATCGTCGAATACATGGCCTCGAACGCCGCCACGCCTCACAACGCGAGTGGCGTGGATGTTCTCACCGAGAACGGTGAACTGATCGGGGCTATTGATGACTCTGGGCATGTTTTTCCACTCTTGGGTGCACTCTAATTTGAACGAATAGAGCTGAGTTTAGAGAACGACTGAAGTCGAATACAAGACTAACGATTATGCCTCAGAGTCGGCATCTCCGGGGTTCTTGTTAGCGTGATGATCTCGTGCAAGAAACGTGTTTGCCCAAGCTGAAGTATTGCGAAGCGAGGCGTCCTTGAACACCACGGGGCGCTCAAGCATTTTCATTTCATCGCCAAAAGGCTTTAGCCGGTCGTAAGCACGAATCCAGATGCATTCCTGATCGAGAATCTCGCATTTTCCAGCCTTCGTACCGCCACAAGGGCCGTTTCGCTGGCTTTTGACGCACTGCGATTCAGGGCAGATATATGCGATGTCGGGAAGCGAGCAGTCGCCACAGTCTCGACACTGGTAAACAGGAACCTTGGTTGCCTGTTCGGCAACGTGAGCGATTTTCGTAAGTTTCTTGCTCTTCTCGACCTGGCTGTAGACAGCTTTGCCGACCTTGAAGCCAACGGTTCCTTCGGTGAATACACGATCGTGAATGAACTTGCCCACTCGGAACTGCATAGGAACGGTGACACGAGCCTTTGCTCTGGCCGATTTAGATTTCGATGCCAGATAACTCGCATTCACTTCGTTTGAACTCAGGCCGGGGTTGTCGCCCTGCTCGTAGTAATAGAACTCGTCGGGTTGGGCGAAGTTGACTTCTTTTGCGAAGTCTTTCCAGTCGTTTTCGCCAAACGAATCGGCCATCTCGAGAATGCCCTGCATTCGTTTAAGCTGCGGTCGCCCCGAAATGTAGGCACCTCGGTAGCCAATCCCCTTGAGAATCGCTATCTGCTTGGCAGCAAGTTCCGAGAAGAACGCTCTGCCGCGATCCTTAGATTTGGCCTGTTTGTTGGCTTCATCTCGCAGTTCATCAGAAACCCAAACACCCGGAATGCCCCATTGGTTGAAGAACCGGCCGGCTGGGGCTGTGAGAATAAACACCGATCCAATGAGCGGAATATTGATGTTGTTCGATTGAACGTACTGATACAGCTCAGCGGCCTTGCGGGAGTCGTATCCGATCTGCGTGACCGCAAATTTAGCGCCGGTCTTCACCTTCAGAGCTAGCTTGAAGTACTGAGTCATCAGTTCGCCTTCAAGCTTTTTGAACGGACTTACCGCGCAGCCAGCGAAAAAGTCGGTCTTTTCCAGACGATCTTCTCGACCAACCGAACCCCACATCTGGTTCGGAAGCCCATCGTTCATCTGCTTCATCAGTTCGAGCAGGCCAACTGAGTCGATATCAAATACCGGCTGTGCCTGACCCTGAAAACCACCGAGCGGATAGTCGCCCGATAGCGCAAGAACGTTCGAGAACCCCTGGCTGCCCAGCGCCCAGAGCCGGCTTTCAACCCCGTTCCGGTTGTAGTCCTTACACGACATGTTGATCACGACGTCACGGCCGCGGAACAAAAGATCCTGCCCAAGCACCTCGGGCCTAATGTGAGGATTGCCGCCCGGGTTGTCGGTTAGGGATACAAAATCGACCTTGTCGAACTCAGAAAGTCGCTTGGCGAGCTCGGCAGTTTTTCTCGAAGCCTCTGCCATGAGCAACCCACGCGATGTTTCGATTTCGACCGCGGTCAAAAATCGATCACTGTTTTCCAGCATGTTTCGCAGACTGTGCGAAGTTGAACCAGCGGCTTCCAATGGGAGTCCTTTAGCTAATGTTGCCGTTTGCTTGTGGTGCAAGCCTAACTGGTCGCCGTGTCGATGCACATGACCTGTTCGCAACACTCTGTAGCGAGGTGTGGGGGATTTTTTTACGAACGACTTGTGGGGTTTGAGATTGGCCAACGAATGTTGCAAACTCTGAATTCAGACATTCGAACACCGTTTTACGCATGATCGGGTAATACTGCTACGGGTAGAATAAGCGAGCGTTCGCAGTTGGCCGCTACCGGATATTGGTTCCGTGTACCGTTTACGTGTATTTGAACTGAGATGAAGAGGATCCGATCCTCGGTACCGTATGAAAACAAAGCAGCAAGTCGTAGTAGTTGGGCTCGGTCGATTCGGCGGTAACGTCGCTCGCACGCTCTACCAACTCGGTCACGACGTAATGGCAATAGATATTGATGAAGAGCGCGTTCAAACCCTTATGGGTGAGGTGACCTACCCGGTTGCCGGTGACGCTACTCAGGAAGCAGTTCTGCGTGAGCTCGGAGTTCACAACTTCGACATCGGGATTGTTGGTATTGGTGCAAACATTGAAGCAAGCATCATGGTGAGCGTTCTGTTCCAAACCATGAACTTGCCGTACATCGTTGCCCGTGCTCACAGCGCCCTTCATGGCAACACTCTGCGGCGACTCGGTTGCCACCGAGTTATTCACGCCGAGGAAGAGATGGGCGGAAGACTGGCACACAGTCTCTTCAACCCAGACGTAGAGGAATACATGGAGCTTACCGATGCGTTCGGAGTAAGCAGGCTTCAGGTTCCTGATCGCTTTACGAATATGACTCTCGATGAGGCCGGATTTGCCAGCGCTCGAGATAAGTATGGAATTGCTATCGTGGCCCTCAAGCGAGGTGACGACATCACGCTGAGTCCCGATTCCGAAGAACGACTCCGTGCCGGAGACGTGCTTGTTGTGGCAGGGCGAGACGAGTTCGTTAGCCGCATTACCAACTGAATAAACGCTTCTGATTTTCTATGCCATTCAACCATGTACTGGCCGTCGTTACCGACGACCCATCTGACATCAACACCGTTTCTCGTGCGGCCGATATCGTTCGTGACGATCGCGGTCGGCTGTACGTCATTTACGTTATTAAAGTTCAGCGTGCGCTAGCGCTCGACGCCGAAATCGAAGATCAAATCGCTCGTGGCGAGCAGGTACTTCACCGTTCAGAACGCCTTGCCCGACTCCCTCGGCAAGATATCGACTCTCAACTGCTTCAGGCACGAGATATCGGACCCGCAGTTGTTCACGAAGCGATCGTACGAGATGCCGATGCAATCGTGATCGGAACGTCGTATCCCACCGATTACGGCTCATTTTCTCTTGGAAACGACATTCCTTACATACTTGAACATGCACCATGTGATGTAATTTTGTGGCGAGAACACAGCAGTGCAGCTAAACCGGCGGCTCGTACTCCGAGAAATGGCCGAGGGTAGCTGCTGGGCCTGCTTTAATTTGCGGACATGTGACTTACTCAACAGTGTTGAACACACCAGTCGAATCAGAAAATAAACCTGAATGAACGTGATAATTGTGGGAGCCGGGAATCTCGGTTCATCACTGGCTCGTAAACTGAGCGATCTTGGGCATCGGATCACCGTGATCGAGAAAAACCCAAAATCGGTCTCACTATTGCCGCGCAACCGAGTCGATTCTGGAGCTATGACCATCATTCACCGTGATGGGTCGACCGGCGCCGCCATGATCGAAGCAGGAATCGCAAACGCTGATGTGTTTATCGCTGCGACAGGTAAAGATTCTCTAAACGGACTCGCAGCACAACGGGCAAAGACTATTTTCAGGGTTGAAGAAGTGATGACCGCGGTGAAGGATGAAGGGGCAAGAACCCTCTACGATTCGCTCGGCATCACGACAATCAACAAGGCGGTGCTTGCTAGCGACCAGCTTGTAACGCTGCTGAACGAGGAGAAGTAAGGCACTTTGTATCTCGTAATCGTCGGCGGCGGAAAAGTCGGAGCACCACTCGCATCGTCTCTCATCAACGAGGGGCACGAGGTGTTCGTGCTCGATAACAACCCCGATACCGTTGCTACACTTCAGCGCGATTTGGGAATGATCGCTACTATCGGCGATGCAACTTCAGTTCGGGCGCTTCAGGACGCGGGAGCCTCACGGGCCGAGGCGATAATCGCCACAACGGATTCCGATGCCGATAATCTGGCCGCGTGTCAGCTGGCACGAACCAATTTTGACGTGCCTCGGACGATTGCCGTCGCGCACTCTCCCGAAAATGCCGAACTATTCGATCTAGCCGGGATCGATCTTGTTGTGAGCGCAACCAACCTGGTTCTTTCGAACCTTGCAACCGCACTTCCGGCTCACCCGCTGATCAGACTCATGCCGGTGGCCGATCGATCTCAAGAACTCGTTGCAATCAAACTCCCTTCGTCTGGCACGGTCGTGGGGCGTACGCTCTCGGAACTCACACTTCCCTACGGCACTAAAATAGTGCTGATGATCACTGCAGACGGTCGGTCTAAAACGCCCGAGGCAGATACTTTGGTAGAAGCCGAAGACGAAATAGTCGCCCTGTCGCTCGCCAACTCCACGGCTGAGCTGTGGGAATTTCTGACAGAACTGAGGTAATCATGCCCAAGACAGTCGCATTTCTTGGCCCCGAAGGTACATATACCGACGAGGCTTGCTTCTTCTACGCTCCCGATGAAGAGCGTGTGCCGTTCGCATCGCTTGGTCTTGTGACCAGCGCACTTGAAGATGGCAAGGTCGATGAGGCAGTTGTACCGATCGAAAACTCGCTTGGTGGAACAGTAATTGAAGTCGTCGACTACCTAATTTCTTCGAATAACGCTCACATCAAGGGCGAAATTCTTCTGCCAATCGACCACTGTCTGATCACCCGTCCAGGTGTTCAACTTTCCGATATCAGGGTTGTAATGTCGAAGCAGGAGGCGCTGACACAGTGCCGAGAATTCCTGGCTGCAGAATTGCGTTTCGCTGAGCAGATTCCAACGACAAGTACTGCACTTGCAGTAACGGATCTCAAAGAGGCTGATGACCGCACGGCCGCGATCGGACCACGAAGGTCGGCCGAATTAGCCGGGTTGCCGATTCTCGCTCAGGGAATTCAAGATCGCCAAAACAATGTGACCCGCTTCGTTGTACTCAGTGCCAATGACGATTCACCAACGGGAAGCAATAAGACGTCGATAGCGTTCGATTTTGATCGACCCGACGCCCCAGGATTGGTTTTCGCAGCACTAAGCCCGTTTGCAGAACGGGGAATCAACCTGGTGAAGATCGAGTCACGCCCGACCGGCAAGGGGATGGGCAACTACATATTCTTGCTCGACTTCGAGGGCAGTATCGATGATGCAAACGTAAAAGAAGCGGTTGCGGAACTCACGAAGCACACAGCCACGTTCAAGGTGTTCGGCACGTATCCGAGGGCCGAAGGCCTGGCGATCCGTTAGGTAACTGCGGGATCGGGTGTTTGCTGTTCGGGGACTTCCGCGGTTCGCGGCTGCCGCGTTCTAAAGATTCTCGTCGTCTAGATCGAGATCGTCGAAACCATCAGGTTCATCACGCATTACCGAGGCTGCTCGACGCCCTTCGGTAGCAGCGGTCGCCATCCGCTCTCTCGTAGCTGACGTAAGTTCGTCGGCCTTGTCACGCCACTCTCGGCTCTGATCCAGAATGAAGGCACGGGTTTCTTCTCCCGATTTCGGGGCGAATACCATCCCGGCTACAAATCCGCCGATACCACCCATGAGCAGTCCGAGAAGGAATCCTCCTCCGCCGCCGTTGTCTTTCTCAGCCATTACTTACCTCTCGCGGTTGCCTATGGTGCGCTTGTGTCCGCACCGCCAACCGCACCTTCTCTAATCGCGATCACCGTTCGATTTCTTTTTTTCAGGCTTTTCAGGACTTTTCGCCCCGAACATTCGATTAAATCCCTGGAACATACCGACTATGCCTAATCCCTTAGCGACGGGTTTCAACACTGCTGCGGCATCTTCAACAGCCTTTCGAGCTACCGCAACTCTGCCGAACGTCTCTTCAAATCCTTCCGCAACCTGTTCCATTCGATCCATGAAGCTGCTCGCCCGGTTGAACAGGCGCAGGGACATGATGGTCCAGAACAGCAAGATTCCAAAGGTCAG